>JBAWWF010000094.1:0-4805 GCA_037146895.1 Alphaproteobacteria bacterium
ATTTTCTTGCTGTCCGGTACCCAGGGGCAACATGCACTAACCTTGTTGCAGACCTTCCCTGGGTACCGGACAATAAGATTTTCTAAGGGATCACGATGTGATCCCAAGATAATCTAATTTCCGGTATGACAGATATGAGATAACTCCTCACTTTTAAGCCTTCCTTATCCCGAACTCAGGTTATACTAATAATAACGGAGAGTTAGGGTAGCCCATTATGATGCAAATACACCTAAAAGCGGAAAGTAGATAATGGATAAGCCGTTATGGATGTGGGGGTTGTTTCTTTCTGTAGTGCTAATCTTGCTACTATTAGATTTAGGCATTTTCCATAAAAAAGAAAGAGCAATTGGCTTTAAAGAAAGCCTCTGGATGAGTGCTTTTTATATGCTCATGGCCTTTTTATTTGGCCTCTGGATTTGGTATCAGCTTGGTTTTCAAGTTTTTGCGGAGTACTTAACAGGATTTTTAGTAGAAAAATCTTTAGCTATCGATAATATTTTTCTCATTTCTTTGATATTTTCCAGTCTATCTATCCCTATGAAGTACCAACATCGTGTGCTTTTTTGTGGCGTCTTTGGTGCAATTGTCATGCGAGCTATTATGATTGGATTGGGAGCGCAATTAATTACGCGATTTAGCTGGGTACTGTATTTGTTTGCAATATTTATGATTGTCACAGGGGTTAAGATGTTTTTTATTCCTGAGCAAAAAATGGATATTAATAACAATGGATTTTTAAAATGGATGCGCAAGCATCTACGGATTACAGATGTCATTCGTAATCAGAAATTTTTAATACGAGAAACCGATCCAAGCACAAACAAAAAACGTATTTTTATAACTCCTTTATTCGTAGCTCTTGTATTCATAGAATTTATTGATCTTATCTTTGCAGTTGATAGTGTGCCTGCTATTTTTACCATCACGAAAGACCCTTATATCGTTTGCACTAGCAACATATTTGCAATCTTAGGTTTGCGTTCTTTGTACTTTGCCTTAGCTTCTATCATCGATCGTTTTCATTATCTCAAATTTGCAATAGCTGCTGTTTTGATTTTTATCGGATCAAAGATATTTATTGCAGGCATTATGGGGATAGAAAAATTCCCGCCGGTACTTTCTTTGGCTGTAACATTTGGGTTGCTTACCTTTGGATGTGTCTATTCTCTATATAGTTCCAAGGCAAAAACGTAGCCCATAGAACCTGCAATATTAAATTGGACAGTAAAAATATTTTTCGCATATACTGCCTCTTAGTATTTGACTTTTTGTCGCCTATAACATATTATATAGTATAAAGAAGGATGAAATATAATGTCCTCACAACAGAAGATTGAAATTTATCGTGACAGACTCGGAAACGAACCTTACACGATTTGGTTTAATTCATTAAAAGATCGTCAAACACAGTTAAGAATTTTACAAAGAACAAAACGTATGGTGAATGGCAACTTTGGAGACCATAAAGCCATTGGTAAAGGAGTCTGGGAAATGAGATTGAATTTTGGGCAGGGTTACAGGATGTACTACGCACGCGTAAAAGAGCGAATTATTGTCTTGCTGTGCTCAGGCACTAAGAAAACTCAGCAACAAGATATTGATCAAGCCCAGTCATACTTGAAAGACTATAAAGGAGGTTTATTATGAGAAAACTAAGGAACTTTCAGGATATGCTTTTAGAAGAACTAAAGGACCCTGAAACTGCCCAAGCATACTTATCAGTTGCTCTTGAAGAATATGAGCAAGATAAGGATGTGTCTGCATTTTTAATGGCTTTAAGAGATGTAGCTGAAGCACAAGGGGGGCTAACCAAATTAGCTCAAAAGACGCATCTCAATCGGCCGAGTCTCTATAAGGCTTTGTCTGCCAAAGGCGACCCCAAGCTCAAGACCGTAGAAAATGTTCTCCACGGTCTTGGTTATCGCCTCTCTGTTATTCCTCTTAATGAGCATCGAGTTGGGAGTTAATAGCGCAACTGCTAGCCTCATAGAGCTTGTAGTATAAGGTCGATTACCTTAATGCCTACAAAGGGAACTACGAGGCCTCCTAGGCCGTAGATAAAGAAGTTGATGCGCAACAAATGGGTTGCGGAGATGCGGCGATAGGCAATGCCTTTTAGAGCAAGGGGAATGAGGAAACCAATAATCAGGGCATTGAAAATAACCGCTGACAGAATGGCACTTTGTGGCGTTGCCAGGTTCATAATATTTAAAGCGTTAAGGGCCGGATACGTCGGAATAAAGGCCGCGGGTAAAATAGCAAAATACTTGGCAATATCATTGGAGATGCTAAATGTTGTTAAGGCCCCGCGCGTCATCAATAGTTGCTTGCCGATTTCAACGATTTGAATGAGCTTGGTCGGATTAGAGTCTAAATCCACCAAGTTGCCAGCCTCTTTGGCGGCTTGCGTTCCCGTATTCATCGCCAAGGCAACATCTGCTTGGGCTAGTGCTGGCGCATCATTGGTGCCATCTCCAGTCATGGCGACCAAGTGTCCCTCGCCCTGTAAGCGGCGGATCAGCTTAAGCTTATCTTCGGGGGTTGCATTAGCAAGAAAGTCATCCACTCCTGCCTCGGCAGCAATAGCCGCCGCTGTGAGTGGGTTATCTCCTGTCACCATGATCGTTTTAATTCCCATTTTCCTTAATTGGGTAAACTGTTTGTGGATGCCGCCTTTGACAATATCCTTAAGGTAGATAACTCCAAGAGTTTTGGCACCTTCAGCGACAACTAAAGGTGTACCGCCTTGCTGTGCGATCATAGCAATGGATTCTTGTACTTCAGGCGGGAAGCTTGCCCCTAAAGAGGCAACGTGCGCTTTAATTGCTTCGGCCGCCCCTTTGCGTATCTGTCTATTGGGCATATTTACACCGCTCATCCGCGAGAGTGCGGTGAAGGGCACGAAGGTTGCCTCTAGGTCCTGGATAGCGCGACTAGCGATGCCGTATTTCTCCTTTGCTAAAATGACGATACTGCGTCCTTCTGGTGTTTCGTCAGCTAAGGAAGCCATTTGCGATGCCTCGGCGAGTTCTTGTGGCGTAACGCCTTTTGCAGGAATGAACTCGGTTGCCTGCCGGTTGCCAAGAGTGATGGTTCCTGTTTTATCCAATAACAAGACATCAACATCTCCGGCAGCTTCTATAGCATGACCAGAGCGCGCAATGACATTGGCTTGAATCACGCGGTCCATGCCAGCAATACCGATAGCGGAAATGAGTCCACCAATGGTTGTGGGGGCGAGACAAACAAACAGAGCGATCAACACTGGGATGCTCACCGCCTGGCCGCTACCTGCCGAGGTCGCGCTATAAATGGAGAAGGGGAGCAATGTTGCGCACACCAATAAGAAGATAAGCGTGAGTCCTGCGAGTAAAATCGTCAGAGCCAGTTCATTTGGGGTTTTTTGCCGCTTCGCCCCTTCGACTAAGCTAATCATGTGATCCAGAAAAGTTTCGCCCGGGTTGGCCGTAATGCAGACGATTAGCCAGTCTGAGATAACTTGCGTTCCCCCTGTTACAGCACTGCGGTCACCGCCGCTTTCGCGAATCACGGGCGCACTTTCGCCGGTAATAGCGCTTTCATTAACCGAGGCGATGCCATCAACAATTTCCCCATCACTGGGAATATAGTCTCCTGCTTGTACGAGAACCCAATCACCAGCGCGCAGTTCAGTGGATGAAACAATAGTGACCGTGGCATCACGTGAGGGTTGCGCTAATTTCTTGGCTTGTGTGTCATGGCGAGATCGGCGCAGAGCATCGGCTTGTGCTTTGCCACGGCCCTCAGCCATGGCTTCGGCAAAGTTAGCGAAGAGCAGGGTAAACCAAAACCACAAAGCAATAGAGAGGATAAAACTAACAGGAGCTTGTGAATCTCTATCGCTAACCATGGCGTGGAGCAGCAATCCGCTGATTAGCAAGCTGCTGATGTAAACGGCAAACATGACGGGATTAGCGATTTGATGGCTAGGCCGCAACTTTAGGAAAGCAGCACAAACGGCACCTTTGAGAATCTTCACATCCCAGAAAGAAAGAGCATGTGTGTTAGCTGCCATTACGCCCTCGGAAATACTATTCTTCTGCTACCATATTCCGTACTTAATATTAATAAGTGGTTAAAACATCCAACGCTAATGGAGCATGCCCAGTAGTGTTACACAATTGCTGATAAGCCTTTTTTGTCCACAATCAATAGAAGCTTAAGTGATGGGCCAGATGGTTTCTTTTCTCCTCGCTCCCACTGACTTATTAAGCCTGTTGTAACATTGAGATAATGGGAAAATACGGCCTGGCTAACATGCTCTTTCTCACGAATGATGCGAATTTCTTCTGGAGTTAAGTTGCGTATTGCTGTAAGGCATGTTTCATCAAAGCGATGCATTGTTTGCTTATCTACAGCCCCAATCTCGTTTAGCGACTCCATGGTTTCATGGATAGCCGCCATAGCATCACTCTTGTATCTTTTAGTCATTTTCTACCTCCACAAAATCACCTCTAGCCGACAACTCCGATAGCAAATTTTCTGACAGAGAAAGTAAGTGACCTGACAGATTTCTAAATTCTTCTTCTTCATCTTTACGCAAGCTTTCTCGATTGTTTTTCGAGAATCCAAAAACGAAAAAGGATCTTTCTCCATGGCGCAGAATAATAATAGTCCTATATCCTTTAGATCGTCCCTGACCTATCCGTGCAATACGTTGTTTCACAACACCACCTCCAAGATCAGCATCAACTAAACCTTTTTCCGTTCCGTGCAATACGTTGTTTCACAACACCACCTCCAAGATCAGCATCAACTAAACC
>JBAWWF010000095.1:0-4738 GCA_037146895.1 Alphaproteobacteria bacterium
CAGGCATCCCCCAAGAAAAACATTAATCGACACAGTAAAGTGTTTTACACCAACCGTGACGAGATTATTCAAGAGGAAAACAGCAACAATGAACACAGGAGCCAGAAATCAAATCTACTGACTTGATTCTTAGCTCCTAGTATCCCTCGCGCTCCATACGCTTGCGCATTAGCTTACGGAAACGACGAACAGCTTCGGCGTGTTCTCTAGCACGCTTCTCTGATGGTTTTTCAAAATGACGACGCATTTTCATTTCTTTATAGACCCCCTCACGTTGCATTTTTTTCTTCAATGCCCGTAGAGCTTGATCCACATTATTTTCACGAACAACAACTTCCACGCAAACTTCCCTTTAAACGCTGATCTAGTTACTACCAAAAACTATAGACATCTTCATATGCAAAAGCAACCACTGAAATGGGATATATTGTAAAGTGCGATTTATGAGATCCTCGGGCTTGCTGCCATCCTCGCCCCCCATTGTCATCCTCGGGCTTGACCCGAGGATCTATCTAGAATTAGGTCACACTTTAATCGCACACAATTACCGTTGTTGATTATGCATGAGCGTAAGGCTACGATATGCAAAAGGATGGTGTATGTCTAATAAAATTGGTTTTTGGTCGGTACTGGCCCTTGTAACAGGGAGCCAGATAGGGTCTGGCATATTTATGTCACCGACGAATCTTGCCCCTTATGGCATGTTGAGTTTAGGTGGATGGATTATTTCAGGGTTTGGGGCTATTGCTCTAGCACTTGTCTTTGCCCAGCTTTGTTGTTGGCTGCCTAAAACAGGCGGTCCGCATGTGTATGTAAAAGAAGCTTTTGGGCCCTCGGCCGCTTTTTTTACGGGGTGGACGTATTGGGTGGTTTCGTGGTTTAGCACAACCGTGGTGATTATCGCCAGCATTGGGTATCTAACACCGCTCATCGGTGATCATTCTCCAGCTGTTCTCTTAGCCCTAGAAATAGGGTTGCTCTTGTTAATCACGCTTTTGAACTTTCAAGGCGTTAAAGCTGCCGGTGAGGCCGAATTTATACTAACTCTTCTCAAGGTCATTCCGTTACTGATTATGCCATTCGCAGCTTTGTTTTTCTTTGATCAGGCAAATATTGTTGTTGATGCGAGTGTTGCAGAGTTCAGTACATCGAAAACTTTAGCCAAAGTTACTCTGCTAACTCTGTGGGGATTTATTGGTCTAGAGTTAGCAACAACGCCAGCTGAATCGGTTGAAAATCCCTCAAAAACTATTCCGCGAGCTGTGGTTTGGGGGACTGTATGCGTTGCGGCACTCTATTTTCTCAATAGTCTGGGCATCATGGGGGTTATCCCAGGGGCTGAGCTTATGCAATCAAAAGCTCCCTATGCCGATGCAGCATCTGTGATCTTTGGCGGCAATTGGCACCTCGTCATTTCCTTGATTGCTTCCATTATTTGTATTGGCACCTTGAACGCCTGGGTCCTTGCCAGCAGTCAAGTCGCGCTAGGACTGGCGCAAGATGGCCTTATGCCCGCCTTTTTTGGTCACCAAAATCGTCGCGAAGCACCATTTTGGGGCCTGATTATCAACTGCGTAGGAATAATTCCCCTACTTATCGTGACCGCTGACGAAAACCTAGCAAAGCAAATGATTACGATTATTGATCTTTCAGTGACCGCATTTTTGTTTGTGTATGGAGCTTGTTGTTTATCGTTTTTCCAATTACTCGAAAAACACAAAGAAAAAAGATATAAGGCTAAGTTGCTCTATGGGTTTGTGGCACTACTCTTCTGCGCATGGATCATTTACGAAACATCACTGCGCACACTTCTCATTGCTGGATGTTTTACGCTAAGCGGTATCCCTGTTTATTTATGGCAGCGTACTCGGTTAAAGCGCGTCCACATGGAAGCACGGCATTGGGCTATGGTAACTGCGATCCTATCTAAGTATCCTTATGAATTTTATGCTTTTGGCTCAAGGGTTAAAGGCAATCCGCGTCGTTTTTCTGATCTTGATCTGTGCTACAAGGAGCCTCTGCCTTCCGGTGTTTGTGGGCAAATTATCGAAGAGTTTGAGGAGTCAAATCTACCATTCACAGTAGATGTAGTTGATTACTCTAATCTCAGTGAAAGGTTTAAAAAACTCATTGATCCCGACGTTATTGCTGTAAAGCTTCTAAAATCCGAATAACTTCTCTAACGTGATCGCGAAATAAAGGCAGCATAGCAAAAATTCTCCTGGCAACTTCTTCGTCATACGCATGAGATGTTTCATTGCGCCAGTCAATGAATTTAAACCACTGTTCCGGATCTTCGAGTAAGCCAGCGGCAGCTGCCTCCCGAAAAACAATGCGTGGGTTTTTGAAGACGTTTTTACCCGATGCTATTAGTGTCTTGTGTAATGTTTTCCACGTTAACTCATAAGAGTGTTCAAAGTATTGAATGGTACCGGCAATTTCTAGTAAAGATTTAGCCTCAACAATGGCTGCTTCTAAGTTTAAGAGTGCCTCTTGTAGAGGGCAGATATCAACTTTACCAAGAACCAACAACATTTTATATCCTTCGCACCATATCATCTTGCACGTCTAACTGTACTTCATCGCATAAAGCGTAAGTTAACGCAACCAGATTGTCTTTCAATGCGCTAGCTTCTAGACCAGCCAAGGATTGAATGGCCTTATTGGCATACTCTTTTGCCAAAGCTAGAGTTTGCGAGAGATAGGGTTGGATAATCGTCAGTGCCGTCAGAAAATCCTGCTCCTGGGTATGGCGATCACAGATTGTGCGTTCCCAAAACAGCTTCTCTTGCGGTGTCCCGCGCTGATAAGCAAAAAGAACAGGGATCGTAACCTTACCCCCTAAGAAATCATCTCCTTGGGCTTTGCCGCGGTTGTTTGCTGTATAATCAAGAATATCGTCAACCAATTGAAACGTTGTCCCTAAATAACGCCCAAAATCATAAAGATTGTTGGTCAGATCAAGGGGGTGCCCAGCCGCCATACCTCCCACCTGACAGCTTGCCCCAAATAAAGATGCGGTTTTGGCCGCGATGATTTGCAAGAATTCATCCACAGGAGTTGTGAGGTCGCTTCCTGCTTGAATTTGTTGTACCTCGCCCTCAACAATTTTCTGGGTCGTCTCGCTTAACAAATGCAGGACATTTGCGTCACCGTCTTCAACCATCAAACTAAAAGCCTGGGTAATCAAAAAATCGCCCACAAGGATGCTGATGGAATTGCCCCATACAGAATTAGCAGTTTTGCGCCCACGTCGTAATGTGGATTCATCGACGACATCATCATGCAGCAGCGTCGCTGTGTGAATAAACTCGACGGCTGCTGCTAGCGCAATCGCGCGCGCACACGAATCTTCGTGTAATTTAGCGCAAGCTAAGGTTAGCAGCGGCCGTAAACGTTTTCCCCCTGCGAAGATTAAATGCCGGCAAACCTGCGGAATCAATGTGAGCCCGTGATCGGTGCGTTTTTCAATCAAAGCATCCACAAGCGCCATTTCAGGAGCCAAAGTTGCTTGAAGGCAATGCAACGGGGATAAAAACTTTAGCTTGTCAGCGTCCATCAAAAAATACTGCCTTTTATTTACCATTCAGTAAGGTTACCCTATATTAAAACTAGGATGACTATATAGCATACAAAAAGCAGAGGCAAAAAAATTGCAAGCAACCTTTTCTGAAGATTCTCTCTTAAACGGACGTGTTCTAGTCAGGCAGCCCATTGAGGGGTACCGTATCGCTATTGATCCTGTTTTATTAGCGGCCTCTATCGAGGTAGCACCAGGAGATCATGTGCTCGATATCGGTGCTGGCGTTGGTGCTGCAACTTTGTGCTTAGCCGCTAGGCGACCTGATTGTCGGGTTACTGGGCTTGAGATGCAATGGACATACTTTCGGCTGGCGGTCGATAATATCACCCTCAACGACTTTCGTAAGAATGCTGAGATGGTTTATGGTGATTTATCAAATCCGCCTCCACGGCTAGCGGCTGGAACATTTAGCCACGTGATGGCGAATCCGCCATATCTAGATAATACCCACAGCCGTCACCAACCGCATGCCGAAAAAGCCATAGCAACTGTTGAGGGCCCTGCCGATCTAGCCCAGTGGGCACGCTTCTGTTTGTTGATGACCAAGCCAAAGGGCACAATTACCATGATCCATCGTGCCGAACGCCTTGGGGAGATATTGTCTTGCTTTGCCGGAAAAATGGGGGATATCGTTGTATTTCCTCTGTGGCCAAGCCTTGGTAAGCCAGCTAAGCGCGTTCTTGTTCGTGGGCGCAAAAACACCCAAGGGCCATTACGTATCGCACCTGGCCTCGTACTACACTATGATAATGGTCAATTCACCCCTGAGGCGGAAGCCATTTTGCGTGGTGGTGAGGGGTTGAGACTACTGGCATAACCCTACAGAAGTCAGGAGATCGTACGCCTTCCCACAAAAATTTTGATAGCAACTAGGATTCCTAAAAGAACTTTGGCACCCGCAAACGCTTCATTGAGATTCTTGGCCATGAGATCGGGTTTATCGGGGTATTCGTGAGCAAAATTGTTGCGGATCTCACGTAATTTCTCCCAATCTTCTGTCTTCTCTAATAGTCCCATACGCTCTAGGGCATCCAGTTTATCCAAAAAACCTGGATACTTGACTTGCACCCGCTCACTTTCGAGCACCAAGTCAAATAGCTTTGCTCCCATAAGATCTTGAAGCATAGAAAAACGATGGACAAAGCAATCAATAAG
>JBAWWF010000096.1:0-4668 GCA_037146895.1 Alphaproteobacteria bacterium
ATTGGGCCATGTATTTGGCAAGAAAGCTATGAAGTAACTGAAGAATTCCACGAACGTTTCCATCCCGGTTTTTTCAAACCTAGCCCTACCCCGCAACGATGGTGCTTTGACCTTCCTGGTTATATTACCTGGTGTCTCAAAGAATCGGGCATTGATAACATTATCCCCTCTCCGGCCAATACCTGCACAGATGAATCCCGTTTTTTTAGCAACCGACGTCATGTCATTCGCAAAGAAGAAAGCTTTGGTGGATTCATGTCAGCCATTGTCCGCATGCCATGAAAATTATTTCTGGCAATAGCCATCCATTACTGGCCAAACAGTTAAGTGATGCTTTAGGTATTCCACTTACGGCAATAACCACCCAACGCTTCCCTGATCAAGAAACGTTTGTGGAAATCCATGAAAAAGTTGCTGACGAAGATGTGTTTGTTTTGCAATCAACATCTCATCCTGCCAATGACAATCTCATGGAACTATTAATGATCATCGATGCTTTAAAACAAAACACCGCAAGATCTATCACAGCGATTATCCCTTATTTTGGATACGCTCGTCAGGACCAACAAACAGAACCAGGAACCCCCCTTTCCGCAAAGCTTGTGGCCACACTGCTTCAGGCTGCTGGCGTGGAGCGTTTATTAACGTGCGATCTTCACTCTGACCGTGTGGAAGGTTTTTTTGATATTCCTGTGAATAACCTTTCTATGACTCCATTTTTTGCACAGGAAATTCAGCATTGTTTCCAGAATCCCTTGATCATTTCTCCTGATGGCGGTGGCATCGCACGAGCGCAAGCTCTGGCAACCCACCTAAAAGCTGATCTAGCGATTATTGAAAAACACCGACATGGACCTGGGCACACTGAGGTTATAACTATTAAAGGAGCTGTCGCTGGCAGGACATGCCTGATCATCGATGATATTATTGATTCGGGTAATACACTCTGCCAAGCAGCACTGGCATTATTACAGAAAGATGCCCAAGCGGTACACGCATTTATAACTCACGGCGTTCTCTCTGGGTCGGCTCATGAGCAGCTCAGGCTCGCACCTCTTACAAGCTTGGTTATTACGGATACCATTGATACATACGACAAGGCCGCCCTATGCTCACAGCTACGTACTATCTCTGTTGTTCCCTTGCTAGCCGATTGCGTGCGCCGCATTAATTTAACCACACCCTAGACAAGGGCTTTTTCCCACGCCATAATATTTATAACCTGAAGGAGAGAGCTCTTTATGCTGTTATTGTATCCGCTGTTCACAGTTATCTTTTTCTTATGTGCTGCACCACAAAGTTATGCTAAAGAAGCTGATTCCAAGCTAAAGGCTCTTAATCCCACGACAAAGGTTCAGGACCTTACTAGCCCCAAGGGGCAGCGTATTTGGATTGTTGAGCACCATCAAGCAAAGGTTGTTTCCCTTATGCTAATGTTCCGTGATGCTGGTTCCAAGTCTGATCCACTGAACAAAGAAGGGCGTGCTAAGATAGCCGCAGCACTTTTTGATGAAGGTGCCGGTGAATATGATGCTCAACACCTCAAAAATAAGTTTTTGGAACAAAAGGTCCAATGGAATGTCTCTTGTAATGAAGATGTTTTAGAGGTTTTTTTAAGGTTTCCGGCAGAAAATCTCAAGGCAGTAGTAGGGCTTCTTAAGCTTGTACTAGCTAAACCGCATTACCAACAAGACGCGCTAGATCGCAACCGCAACGAGATGCTTACCGATATTTCGCAATCTCTTCACACGGAATCCGTTGCCGCTAAAATAGCTCTTAATGAACTTATTTATGATCCTACACATCCATATACCCGTACTCCTAAACAAACTTTGAAGGCTTTACCAGGAATAACCATTGATGATATTAAATCCTACCGTACGGAGCGGTTAGGTCGTGATCACCTAGAAGTTGTTGCCGTTGGTAGCCTCAAGCCTCAAGAATTTTTAGTGTCGCTAGATGATATGGTTGCTGATTTGCCTAGTAAAGCTACACCTTTAACTATTGAAGAGGCTGGCTTTAAGCACCTAGGAGAAAAAAAGATTGTAACAACGGATATCCCCCAAAGCTTCATATACTATCTACAACCAGGCATTCCCTATGTAGACCCCGACTTTATCCCCGCAACCCTTATGGCGCGCATCTTAGGAAGCGGTGCATGGGAGTCTCGCCTTTGGAACGAGATACGCGAAAAACGTGGACTCGCTTATAGCGTTGATCTGGTTCTACAGAATACTGACCATTCCCATCTTCTGCTTGGTCAAGCTAGCTCAAAGAATGAAACAGCGATGCAAGTGATCGAACTTATCCGTACTGCTTGGCAAGAAATCTTTGACCATGGTATTACGCAGAAAGAGCTAGATTTAGCTAAAGATTATGCGCTAGGTGACTTTGTTCTTCATTTTGACTCTACAGCGGCTATTTGCAGAGCTCTTGCGCACTATCAACACATTAACCTGCCTCCTACCTATGTTAATGAACGCAATGCGCTTTTCGCGAAAGTTACGCTGGAAGACATGAATCGCGTCACTAAAAGACTAATCAAACCACAGGACTTAACCTTCGTATGTGTCGGTTCTCCACAGCAGAGTTCATCAGCACCTAAAAAGGACCAAGCCGCATGAAAAAACTATACCTTATAGCGTTATTTATTTTGAGTTGTTTGCCATCTACTGCTGGAGTTTTCAACCCCCAGACAATGACATTAGCCAACGGCTTGCAAGTCATTGTCATACCTAATCCCATTGGACCTGTTGTTTCCATTGGCATGATTTATAAAGTCGGTACAGCAGACGATCCACTCAATATGGTGGGGATTTCGCATTTCCTTGAGCACATGATGTTTAGAGGAACAAAGACAGTATCTGCCACAGAATTTAATCACCTTCTTTTAGGGAAAGGTGCTCGTTTTAATGCGCACACGACCTACGATAGTACTGTTTATACTATCAAAATAGCTTCCGCTTATCTTGATCTTGCCCTGAAGCTTGAAGCCGATAGAATGCAAAATTTGGACTTTAATGATAAGCTCGTAGCGGCAGAACAAGCAATCGTCATGGAAGAACGCCTCATGCGCCTTGATAATAATCCTTTTGGGCAAGCATATGAAGCTACTCTACATTCCCTATATTGGTATCATCCGTATATGACGCCACCGATTGGTTATCCGCACCACATCCGCGCTTATACCAGACAGGCTCTCGAAGAACATTACCAAAAATGGTACGGCCCAAATAATGCTGTTTTAGTAATCAGCGGTGATGTAACTCTTGAGCAAGTGAAGCCACTGGTCGAGAAATATTTCAAAGATATTGCTGTACGTCCAGCACCACAACGGCTGCGATCTGTAGAGCCTGATCATCAAGGGGTAACTATGGAAATGACCCTCAACAGCCCTCGCATAACCTTGACTGATATCTCTTGGTATTTCGCAGCTCCGAATCATAATTCTCCTAACAAGGAATGCTACTATCCACTATTGGTCCTGCAACAAATATTAGCGGGCAACGATACGGCACGATTTTATCGTCACTTGGTAGAAACAAAGCGTTTAGCTGTTTCCGTTAATGTGGATTATTCCCCAGGGCTAAAACCTCAGCCTTTCGGTTTGAGTGCTACCCTTGCACCTAACATATCCCCGCAAATCATGAGAAAAGCTATGCAAGAAGAGCTAGAATTAATTCTCAAGAAGGGAGTCACAGAAGAAGAGCTTGCTAATGCAAAGCGTGATATCCTCGCCGAGTTTATCTTCGCGCAAGATAGTGTAAATGCAGCCGTTGCTTTCTTTGAGCCCATTACTCAAGGATTTACTGTTGAAGAACTTGAAGCAATTCCCGATGCGATCAAAAATGTCACTCGCGAAGATGTTTTCAAAGCAATACAAGTTGTTTTTGCCAAAGACCCGACCTTAGTCATTACCGTCTTTCCAGGCAAAGTTGAGGCAAAAATTGAAGGAACAATTGAAGCAAAAAAGATTGACGTTGGCAAAGATTGAGAAACCCCTATACCATACTCAAACACCGTAAGAATAAAGGATTCCTGGATTGCTTCGCTGTGCTCGCAATGACGGGTAGGCCAGTATTTACGTACCTCCGTCATTGCGAGGCTGCTTTAGCAGCCGTGGCAATCCAGGACAACAACCTTGGCAGTTACAAGAATTGAGTGAAATAAAGCATAATTGGCTACGCCCAAATAACCTAGATTTGTCCTGGACTAATGCTAGGCAATCGTTTGATTCTTTCATAGAAACTCTGCCACTATTTCAACAATTGCAGACTCCCCGCCTTCGCCAAGGCTTCGGCGAGGTGGGAGATCTCGCCGAAGCCTTGGCGAAGGCGAGTAAGTTTACTGACGTTATTGTTTTGGGAACGGGCGGCTCAAGTTTGGGAGCGCAAACACTGTGTGCCTTAAGCCGCACACAAAGCCCCCGCCTCCACTTCATGGAAAACATTGACACTGATAGCTTTGAGCGTCTTTGGGCAAGCGTTAACCCGGCCACAAGCTTTTGTCTCGTAGTATCAAAATCCGGCCAAACGGCAGAAACGTGCATGCAGCTATTGATCAGCCAGCAACACTGGCCCAAAAACGCATTGCCGGAACATTTTCTTGTTATTACCGAAAATCAACCCAGCGCGTTACGGACATTGGCTGATGATTGGGCGATTACTT
>JBAWWF010000097.1:0-4637 GCA_037146895.1 Alphaproteobacteria bacterium
TAGCGAATAGGGAAGCTCCAATTGCAGGAAGAACAGTTGTTGCAAATTTTGTAGCTGTATTATCTGGTGATGTAGCTTCTTCTGCACAACGGAATACGTGTCGCATCAAAGTATGGTGCAGGTTAGATTCCCAAAACGCCTCACCTACTGTCGCCATCCCTGCAGCTCCGCGGGCGATTGTGGAGGCTGTCCCTGAATCCAGCCCACACCAGAGAAGTGCAAAATCTGTTCCATAGGTTACGATTTCGAATCTACCCAAAGTTCCGAGAAAAATAAGACCCTTTGCAAAGGCATCCGCAGTCCGTTTTCGATATGATATTTGCCCAAAAACCTGCATATCTTGATCAAGATTAGACCATCTAGTATCACTGCCGCTGTTAAATGTTTCCTCATTTGCCCTCTTCATCAGCATCCAACTCAACTTCCAAGGATAATGTGTGGTTCCTACCATTTTATTTTCCATCAGGCACTCATAGCGTTCGTTTATCGCAGCATCATCTTGGCAACTGGCAAGTGCTCGTTTCATCGCGCGAATTCTGGCCTTTAAAAAGCCCTTAATTAGTTTGATAACTGGATCTTGTGGATAGACCTTATCATAAAAAAATTTGTCGATTTCACGAGAACCATTGCTAAAATTGAGACCAAAGTCACCGCTAAAATAAAAGGGGCCTGTGCCCGCTACAAACTCGAACACCTTCTCTATTTGAGCCATTTGCACCACCCTGGTTAAACTGTTCACACACACCGCCATTCCCATGAGCACTTTGGCAAGCCTGTGGGCCTTGGAAATGGGAAACAACAACTCCGCCTTTTCCTTAGATGCATAACCTGATGAATAGAGACAGCAACTTGAGCAGCCCATTATGCCTTTTCCATATTCGGCAAACTGTCCCATATAAGGCAATATTAGCGACACAACGGTTATACCAATCGCAACATTGCCTAGAGTCGTTGATTTAGGTAGAAGAAGTAAATCTCTAGTAGTCTTGCGAAGCACGCCAGTGGTGGGAACTATTGGCACCAGCCCAAAAAAAGCACCTACTATTGCACCATTTCGCCTATACGCCTCACATCCTATAAACTTGTCGTGTAAGAGCCTGTCCGTTTTGTTCATAAACTCAATTAATGAGACGTCGTTTACGGCTTCGAGAGCATTTTGTGATGGCCTTTGTGGTTTATGTTTATGGTATAGGATAAGGGTTTGCTGCTCATTGGTATCATCATCGCTATCTGCATAGGGAGCATAGGTGTCACTGGTATTACCGCCACTGACTAGTCGAGAAAGGTCCCCACAATCCTTCGTGTCAGATTCTGCATCTCTCCTGCCACCATCTTCTCCTACATACTCCTGGGGTTCGCTAATGACATAAAGGTCTACACCCGTGAGGTTAACTTGATCCTTTCCAGGTACAAGCAAAGACATAGCAAGATCTGTGTTAATGCTAGCATCTCCAGCGCAGTATCCTGGAATGCACCAGCCAAAAAATAATAACAACCACATGAAATGCAAAGCCATACTCCATCTTACACACCACCAATAACACATTATAGCCTTAGTGTGCATAAAATTATAAGCATATTTTAATTAACTCAGCAATTACGCTATGCGTATACCCAAAAGTTCATTTTGAGTCATGCCAGTTATTGAGGCTTTGACAATGTCGCCTATAGCAACTGCTGCTGTGGATTCGATGATAATTGGTGTAAAGTGATCTGTTTTACCCTTAATTATTCCAGCATCAGTTGATTCAACAAGCACATTGACTGTCTGGCCTTGCAGGCGTTGCAAGAGTCGTTGAAACGCGTAGTGGCCCGCTTGGCGCAAAGTTTCTGCCCTGGATTTAATAAGGGCGTGCGGCACCTGCGGCATGCGGCTTGCCGGTGTGTTGGGGCGTGCGGAGTAGGGGAACACATGTAGGTAGCTCAAGTCGCATTCATCGATGATTTTAAGGCTGTTTGCGGCCATCTCGTCGGTTTCCGTAGGGAATCCAGCGATCAGGTCAGCACCGAAAACCACATCGGGGCGCGAACGCCTGGCGCGCTCACAAAAGCGTATGGCGTCATCACGCAGATGGCGGCGTTTCATGCGCTTTAAGATCATATCATCGCCAGCTTGGAGGCTAAGGTGCAAGTGCGGCATCAGACGTTCTTCGGTAGCAATGAGCTCCCACAAATCATCATCGATCTCTACAGAATCAACGGAGGTCAGGCGTAGCCGCTTTAATTCGGGCAGCAAACGTAAAAGCCTGCGTATCATTTGTCCAAGTGCTGGTTTTCCTGGTAAATCTTGTCCGTAATCGGTGATATCGACACCAGTGAGGACAATCTCTTGGTAGCCATTATCCAACAAGCTACGAACTTGGTTGATGATTGCACCTAACGGCACACTGCGAGAATTACCCCGACCATAGGGAATTGTGCAAAAAGTGCAGCGATGGTTGCAGCCGTTTTGAATCTGCACATAAGCCCGAACACGACCGTCAAAGCCGGCAACAAGGTGCGCCGCTGTTTCCGTAACCTCCATAATGTCATTGATTATGGTTTTTTCGGAGGATAAGTAACTTTCCACAACCATCTTGGCCTCATTGCCGAGAATGCGATGGACTTCCGGCATGTCCTGAAATTGCTTGGGATTAATTTGTGCGGCACAACCAGTTACAATAATTTCCGCTCCAGGATTTTGTCGCTTGAGCTTGCGGATGGCCTGGCGCGCTTGACGCTCTGCTTCTGTGGTAACTGCACAAGTATTAATGACTATAGTATTCGTAACTTCTGCTTGGGTGACTAAATCTTTAATGACTTGTGATTCATAAGTATTGAGACGGCAGCCAAAAGTCACAACGCTATTTGTAGAAGGTAATGTCATCTGGACCACATATTATATTAACTAAAGCTGATTATAAGAGATTATAAGGCTTGCGCAAGCATGATCATTCATGCGGCAAAAATCCTGGATAGGCAAATGCTCCCCAGGTCGGTGTATGTCTCAGCACCGCTGAGGATCCCCATAATGCTAAATAATAATATGTGGTGCAAATATTATTCTCTGCCTTCAGCATCACGATGGTCTTCTATCGTTTTTAACAATTCAAGTAACATGTATTTCTCCTATAATTTTATTCAATATTTAAGATTTCTAACACACAAGTTGTTTGTAGGCTATAGCCCTGGGAGTTTTTCCAGATCAAGCGTTTTATTGAATGTGCGTTTGGGTGCAGGGGGCGTTTTATTGAGTCCAAATGCTAGAGCACCACCGCGATCTGTAAGCTTCAGTTCAATTGGGTCTCTAGATAACTCTTTCCGTAAATAAAGCGACCTATTGGAATTCCACGACGATCAGCGTTAAGGGTAAATTTCCCCGCTGTTATAGGGCTAGTTTGTCCTGGCAGTGTAATATACACGTAACATTGCGTTGCGAATGCATCAGAAGTCATTGTCTAATTCCTTAGTATGATGCGCACGGGATCGTTCGCGCAACAATGACAACCTCTGGCCTATTGGATCTTCGGTAGGATCGGCAACGCTTTCCATATGATCAAGAAGGTCAAGGGCCCATAACAAAGCCATATACACAACGGCACCAGTTGATGGTTTGCCCTTTTCAGCGTCCGAGACTGCGCGCGGGCCAGTTCCAATTTTTTCAGCAATATCTGCAATCGTCAAATTACGAGCCAGACGAGCTGTGCGTAAATTATTTCCCAGCTGTTTGAGTGATTGCTCAACAGGGTAAGGTGGCACTCTCAAAAGTTGGTTCTTCTTTGCCATGCTTTAACCATAGCATTTCACCAATCAAAAAAGCAATAGTTTATGCTTTATAAGGCTTTTTAATGAGCTTAATATGCTTTGTAAAGCGTATATATGTGCTGAATAGTTAAAAAGTTGCGATAATGGTTTCTCCGGCGATCATCCGCTGCCCTTTTAGTACCTGGAGCTGTGCTCCTTGAGGTAGCCAGACATCAACCCGACTTCCGAAACGAATCAGGCCGTAGAGTTGTCCTGTTGTGAGGACATCTCCTTCTTTCACATCACAACGGATGCGGCGCGCAATTAACCCGGCGATTTGGATAACCGCATAGGTTATTTTGGCGTGGTGTATTACTAGCGTTAACCTTTCATTGTGCTCGCTTGCTTTATCTAAAGATGCATTAAAGAATTTGCCGGGATGATAGATGTATTTGCTAACTGTGCCCGCTAGCGGAATCCGGTTTACGTGGACATCAAAAACATTAAGGAAAACACTTACTCGAGTACGGGGCTCCTCACCCAAATCATATTCTGCTGGAGGCACTGCATCAATGATGGCGCAGACAATTCCGTCTGCTGGACTAACGATGACGTCATCGCGCGTTGGCGTAATGCGCCGTGGACTACGAAAGAAATAGAGGCACCACGCGGTTAGGACAAAACCAACAAGACCAAGCCCTGGAGCCGCCCAATAGCAAATTAAGCTGATAAAGAAAAATATCGCAACAAACCGCCAACCTTCAGGATGTATGGAAAAACTCATAATGAACGTACCTACCTTTCAAAATAACTATTTTCTTATTTGTACACCCAAGAAGCATAGAAATAAAGCTACTTCGCAGCAATTCCCGCTGAAGACTGATTGATTTTTTGAACCACCGCGAAACCCTCGG
>JBAWWF010000098.1:0-4526 GCA_037146895.1 Alphaproteobacteria bacterium
TAGGTAATTTAAAACTAGAAACGAGGCGTAAAGTCAGGTATCTTTATTATAGTTTATGTATTCGATCGAGAATGGTTAAGTTTATGAATCCTACAATATTATCACCCGCAATTCCGCAGGCAGGTGGTTCTTTATCAATTTTGTCACTTTTTTGGCAAGCAGAGCCCATTATTCAATTAATTGCGCTGCTGTTGATTGCTGCTTCTTTTTGGTGCTGGACGATTATTATTCACAAAACGCTGAAACTTCGCAGCCTTTATAGCTCAGCCGAAACTTTTGAAGAAAGTTTTTGGTCCGGTGTATCGCTTGACGAATTGTATGATCGTATTCACAGTCGCCCCTTAGACCCAATGTCAGCGGTATTTTGCTCAGCCATGCGTGAGTGGCGTCGCGCCGTCACTAAAAGTAGCTTGCCAAAGGAAGGGCAGGGCACATTACACCAGCGTATCGACCGTGTCATGCATGTTACGCAAGGACGCGAGATGGAGCGCCTAGAAAAACACATGGGGTTCTTGGCTTCAACTGGTGCTACGGCTCCTTTCGTTGGTGTGTTCGGTACAGTTTTGGGTATCATTCATACCTTTCAGGATATAGCACATCAACAAAACACCAATCTTGCGGTAGTCGCCCCAGGTATTGCTGAAGCTTTGCTGGTTACCGCCATCGGCCTTGTAGCTGCCATTCCTGCGATGATTGCCTACAACAAATTGAGCGGTGAATTAGCGCGCTATGCCAACCGCTTAGAAGCCTTTGCTAATGAGTTTGCTTCCATTATTTCTCGTCAATTAGAGGAGGCCGTTTAATGGGTATGTCCTTAAGCAATAGCAATACTTATTCGCGACGTAGAATGGCAAAGGGTTTTACGGAAATCAATCTGACGCCAATGGTTGATGTTATGTTGGTGCTGCTGATTATCTTCATGATCACTGCGCCTTTGCTGACCGTCGGCGTTCCAGTTGATTTGCCAAAGACACAAGCCGCCCGAATGAATGATCAAACAGAGCCGTTGGTTGTTTCTATCGATGCCGCAGGCAATGCATATCTGCAAGAAACACGTATTGAGCAATTGCCGTTGCTGATTGAACGGTTAGTTGCGATTACTGGCCAGAATCCTGATACAAAAATCCATATTCGTGGTGATCGCAGCTTGTCTTATGGACGTATTATGGAAATTATGGGCGCAATCGCAGCGGCTGGGTTTCACAAGGTCTCTTTAATTGCCGAACAGCCTATGTCGGCAAAAGCCGCACCAGCAGCTAAGAACAAGCCTCAAGCAGCCACAGCAGCGACCACACCAACAAATGTAACGCGCGCCCAATGAAACGAGCGGCACTTTATTCCGCTATTTTTCATGCATGTATTTTAGTCCTATTGCTCGTAGGAATTCGGAATCCTTTTCATCGCGTTTCGCTAGATCAACAACCGCTGGTGATTGAAGTGGCTGAGATCAGAGAAGTTTCGACAGCACCAAAATTAGCACCTGAAGTACAGGAAGCAGAGAAAAAGCAGGCGAAAAAAGCGGAGGAACCAAAGCCACCAAAACCACCAGAGCCGCCGCAAACAAAGCCTGCGCCAACACCTCCTCAAAAGCCAGATACGCCGCAACCGGTTGAAGCTAAAGATTAACTTGTCGAGGAAGAGACCGTACCTTTGGAAAAACCAAAGCCAAAAAAGGAAACGCCGAAGCCGCCACAAGAAAAGAAAGAGAAGCCGCAACCAAAGAAGGCTGAAGTGGATTTAACCAAAAAGGCAGAAAAAAAACCAACTAAGGATAAGACCAAAGATAAAAAAGAGGAATCTTTTGACAATCTGTTGGACGATGTGTTGCAAGAAGATGCAGATGCCAAGCCTATAAAGAGCATGCAAGGTGCACCAGCGTCTAAAGTCGATAGCGTCATGAGTTCATCAGAAATGGATGCGCTGCGACGACATATCAAAAAATGCTGGATTGTCCCCGCTGGTGCCCGCGGTGCTAAAGATCTTGTCGTTGATATCGATATGGAGATAGGTCGTGATGGTACAGTCCTCAAAGCAACGGTTGCCGACAGCAAGCGTATGAATACCGATAGTTTTTACCGCGCTGCCGCTGAGAGTGCTAAACGGGCTGTCCTTGACCCTAAATGTAATCCCTTGCCTATGCCACCTGACAAACATGACCAATGGAAAGAACTCACCCTCAGCTTTAATCCGCGAGATATGTTTTAATCCAGTAACCCTTATTTCTTTCCCATGACTACAAATCCAGGATTAAGCCAATCTGGTTTTTGATACTCTAGCGGCTGTCCATCTGCATTAACAACTCTACCACCCGCAGCTTCAACGATGGCCTGACCAGCAGCGGTATCCCATTCATAACTGGGGTCACGTCTGATATAAACATCGTAGCGGCCTTGAGCAACTAAACAAAACTTCAATGAACTCGCCAAATAATGTTGCGAATAGATGGGAGCAGGAAGTGCAAAAGCGAGTTCCTTTTCTACTTTTTCTCTTCGGCCATAGATGGCTGATAATCCTATAGGTGGGACTGTGCGTCCTTTGATGATCTCGTTGGTCGTTTTGGTCCGCCCTGTGCTGGCAACCCCGTCATACCCAATGAACATTCTGTCGTGAGTTGGTACATAAATTGCACCTAGGACGGGGCGTCGATCACGAATGAGAGCGATATTTACGGTAAATTCTCCTGTGCGATCAACGTACTGCTTTGTGCCATCAAGAGGATCGACTAACCAAAAATCTTCTCCTGGCTTGACATCAGGATATGAACTTTCTTCTGTAACAATAGGGATTGTTGGCGTTAGTGCTGCTAATCGTTCGACAATCAGATTGTTTGCAGCAATATCAGCTGCGGTGACCGGACTCCCATCGTCTTTTATTGTGGTTTTATGATCATAAGCACCAGGGTTCGCATAGTACTTCAAAATGATTTGCCCTGCATCGTAAGCAGCTTTAATCACCGAAGGTGCTATGTCTTTTAAATTCAAGATCCGCTGTTCTCTCTCATGCACTACCTATCTGTTATGATACAATGGAACGCACGGATGGTTCTAGAAAAATTAAGAGCGAAATGCCAACGTAACCGCTTCTTAAGAAGCAGTTTCTGTTCGCGTTGCAATCAGCGACCAATTATAGTCGGTAGAATCCAGATAACGGCTGAAGCTCCACACGTCGATCATCGGAATACTAAGCCGTGCAGGGTTATCGATTATCGCTCCTTCTGCGTTGATTATGGCAAGCATTTGTTCGCTAACAAACCGCAGGGTAATGATAACTTCCTGACCCTTGACGCTGATGTCCTCTATTTTGTTGATTTCTACTTTATCAACACGGCTTTCTTGTTGATAATGGTCCTTTTCCCGTTGATCAAGAACTTTCCCAAAATTCTTATACACACCATCACTGAGGAGCTTTTTTAATAGTTGTCTATCACCTTCAGCAAACGCCTTAACAACCATACGGAAAGCAGATTGAGCCCCATTGAGAAAATTATTTAAATTAAAGTCCGATTGGCGATCGCGCAACTCCTGTAGCCCCAGCTTGGCTTTTTCCGATAAAAGACTTTCTGTTATCTCTTGCGATGATCGTTGCGGCAAGCTAATAACATTATCATGTAGGTCATCTACATCGGAAAGAGGGGTAACTCGCTTTAAAATATGCGGTTCCTCTCCTGATGTTTGCCCGAGCACAGACCATAGGCGAAAAAAAAGATAACCCGCAATAACAGCAAAAATAAGTATTTCAAGACTTTGAGACATAATATTCTCTTCCCTCCACTAATCTTACTGTAGACGAGAACGTATATAAATTGCTACACATTGAAACTAGGAAATATCTTTTTATGGAGACTATTATGGTTAAATCTGCTCAAAATCAGGAAACAAACAACGTAGATAACAATACCGACACCAATGTCGAAACCAATACCGCGCCAATTACGATTCGCGCTCAATATATCAAAGACCTGTCCTTTGAAAGCCCAAATCCTTTGCGTTCTTTCACAGCACAAGCTGAGACAGCCCCTAATATCTCAATAAATATACAAGCACGGGCTAACAGCTTGGGTAATAATAACTTCGAGGTTGTTCTCGAATTCCATGCTGAAGCTAAACAGGGTGAAGACGTTATGTTCGTCGCCGAATTGAGCTACGCCGGCATTGTAACGATTGGCAACCTTATTCCTGAGGAGCACATAAGACCGATGATCATGATCGATTGCCCGCATCTATTATTCCCTTTTGCCCGCAATATCATTTCTGATCTTACTCGCGATGGTGGATTTACACCGCTGTATCTCTCACCTATTGACTTTGCAAGCTTGTATAACCAGCAAGAGACCGCAGGGAACTAATATTAACCTCAGCTCGGGGTAAAAGAGAGGCATGGCACCTCCACCCACTGTCATACCGGAAGCTAGAAAATAGCAATGAGCGTAAGCGAGTGCCCTATTTTCTTGCTGTCCGGTACCCAGGAGCATAGGTATTACTGGGTACCGGACGATAAGATTTTCTAAAGGACTCACGATGTTCGTC
>JBAWWF010000099.1:0-4523 GCA_037146895.1 Alphaproteobacteria bacterium
GAATCAATTACCAAAAACAGATTTACCGGTTCGAAAAAATGGGAAATTTGAATATAATGCAATACGCAAAGAGATAAGCAGACAAAATGGATTATGCCTAACTACACTCCCTACGCTGGTATAACCCAGATCAGGTTCAAAGGGTCAAACAAACTCTGTTCTCTCAGCCAAAATGGCTCCCCCGGTAACGTATTTATTATGTACTACTGCTTTAGATGTCCCGTCAATAGAAACTTACATAACAATAAGCCAGCGATTCCCGAAGAAGGATAAAAGTGTTATTATACTTAATGTGTTCAAAATATTTTTTGCAAAGTTTATTGGTTTCAAAGTAAGGTCTGGATTGCTTCGCTGCGCTCGCAATGACGGCTGGGTGGCGCAATTACTACCTCCTCCGTCATTGCGAGCGCAGCGAAGCAATCCAGACCTTAAACGATTGACCAATCATGGTGCGGGAATAGCTGACAATAAGCTCTTGTTGTTGGCGAAAAACTCCATTAATATCAGAATCCAACGGAGGGGTGGCCGAGTGGTTGAAGGCGCACGATTGGAAATCGTGTATACGCTAATCACGTATCGAGGGTTCAAATCCCTCTCCCTCCGCCATCCTATGTTCTTCGAGCTACATCCAAAATCACGATTAAGCAAATATTAATCTATATTAATTACCATTGTCTTATGAAGATAATTTTTTACACCATTATACCATAATGATAGTTAGCACTAATGAATATAGCCAAATGGCAGACTTGGCATTTGTTCGCAAGTTGATGCGAGAACCGATGCTCGAACGTGAAGAGGAGCGCGACCTAGCCAAAGCTTGGCAAGAGAATAGAGATGAAAAAGCTCTGCACCTTCTCATTCGTTCCTATGCGCGCATCGTTGTCAGTATTGCCATACGTTTTCGCTATTACGGCATCCCTCTTAACGACTTAATTCAAGAGGGAAACCTGGGGCTTATGCAAGCGGCAGACCGCTTTGACCCTGATCGCGACGTGCGCTTTTCTTCCTATGCGAAGTGGTGGGTTCGCTCGTTCATCCAAAATTTTATTTTGAGAAACTGGTCTATTGTCCGCACAGGATCAACCGTTGGTCAAAAACAGCTTTTCTTTAATTTGAGAAGACTTAGAGCGCAACTAGAAAGAGTTGATGAAAACGCTCTCTCCGATGATCACCGTCAAAAAATCGCGGATTCTCTCAATGTGACCATAAAAGAAGTCGAAATGATGGAAAATCGCCTTGCCGCCCAAGATTTATCATTAAGCACGCCAACAAATGATTCCAGTGAAGAAGATTGGATAGATCTCCTTCCTGATGAGCGAGCAAGCCCAGAATCGCTAACTCTTGAGCAACAAAACAATTTGATTCGACACCGTTGGTTGCAAAAAGCACTCAAGTGCCTTACAAAACGTGAACAAAACATTATTTTTGCCAGACGACTCAGTGAAACACCAGCGACCCTTGATACACTTAGTAAAACTTTGAATATAAGCAAGGAGCGTGTCCGCCAGCTAGAAGTGCGCGCTATTCGCAAAATGCGCCATCATCTCCTCCATGGTATCCAAAATGCTAAGGATTTACTTTACGATTAAACCTAGCTCCTCGTCCTTAACAGTTGCAATAACCGTATCACCTTCTTTAACTTGGCCAGCAAGGATCATCTTCGCCAATCGGTCTTGCAGCGTTCGCTGGATAAGCCGCTTCAAGGGACGCGCGCCATAGAGAGGATCATATCCCGTTACTGCTAGCCAATCATAGACCTCAGGAGCCACCTCAAGGGCAATCTTTTTATCCAGCAAGCGTTGCTCTAGCATACGCAATTGAATCATGACAATCTCTTTGACATGCTCCAAGCTTAGCCGATGAAAAACAATGATTTCATCGAGGCGATTTAGAAACTCAGGGCGAAAAGCCTTGCGGACCGCAAACATAATATTATCACGGACGGATGGCGACAAATCCCCCTCACCTTTGTATTCCATAATAAATTCCGCTCCCAGGTTGGATGTCAGAACAATGATTGTGTTCTTAAAGTTAACCTTGTGCCCTTGGGAATCGGTGAGATGCCCCTCATCAAGAACTTGCAAGAGGACATTAAACACATCGGGGTGAGCTTTCTCAATCTCATCAAACAGGATGACCTGATAGGGACGCCGCCGCACAGCCTCGGTCAACTCACCGCCCTGTTCATAGCCAACATAGCCAGGCGGTGCACCGATAAGACGGGCCACCGAATGCTTTTCCATGTATTCCGACATATCAACACGCAACATACTGTGTTCGTCATCAAATAAAAACTCGGCCACCGCTTTGCATAGCTCTGTTTTGCCAACACCCGTCGGCCCCAAAAACAGGAACGACCCCTGCGGCCGATTCGGATCTTGTAACCCAGCCCGTGTACGACTTATAGCATTGGTGATGGCTTCGATGGCGTCTTCCTGGCCGATAACCCGTTCTTTAAGCTTTTGCTCCATGGACAAAATCTTGGACCGTTCGCCCTCAAGCATCCTCTCCATCGGAATTCCCGTCCACCTAGCCACCACAGCAGCGATATCTGCTTCCCCGACCTCTTCCCCTGAAGAACCATCAGGAAACCCAACATCCTGCAACCTCTTCTCCAGCTGCGGAATCTGGCCGTAGAGAAGCTCGCTGGCACGCATCAGATCGCCGCGACGCTGCGTTAGCTCAACCTCTAGACGTGCCGCCTCTAGATCAGCCTTTAGCTGGCGTATCTCATTCAGATGCGACTTTTCTTTTTGCCAATGACCCGTCAATTCCTGACTTCGTGCCTCCAGATCTGCCAATTCCGTTTCCAGCTTTTTAAGCCTATCTTGGGAAGCAGGATCACTTTCTTTCTTTAGTGCCTCGCGTTCGATTTTCAATTGGAGAATACGGCGATCAAGCTCATCAATCGCCTCGGGCTTAGAATCCACAATCATGCGCAAGCGGCTGGCGGCCTCATCCATTAAATCTATGGCCTTGTCGGGCAAGAAACGATCACTGATATAGCGATGCGACAAAGTACAGGCGGCAACAATCGCTGAATCACTGATGCGCACGCCATGGTGCAGTTCGTATTTTTCCTTAAGGCCGCGCAGAATAGAAATAGTATCTTCAACAGTTGGTTCATCAACTACAACAGGCTGAAAACGCCGCGCCAGGGCCGGATCCTTTTCAATATGGAGACGATATTCGTCCAACGTGGTTGCACCAACGCAGTGAAGCTCACCACGGGCCAGAGCTGGCTTCAGCATATTAGAAGCATCGAGGGAGCCATCGGCCTTGCCAGCCCCCACAAGCGTATGCAGCTCATCAATAAATAGAATGATGCTGCCCTCTGCTTGAGTAATCTCTGTGAGAACGGCCTTCAGGCGCTCCTCAAATTCACCGCGATATTTAGCACCTGCAAGCATTCCCCCAAGATCCAATGCCATCAGCTGGGTATCCTTGAGAGCTTCTGGAACATCGCCGTGGGCAATTCGTTGCGCTAGACCCTCAACAATGGCAGTTTTACCAACACCAGGATCACCAATTAAAACCGGATTGTTTTTCGTACGCCGGCTCAAGACTTGGATAGTGCGACGAATCTCCTCATCGCGCCCGATAACCGGATCAAGCTTGCCAGCCAACGCGTCTTTTGTCAGATTGCGGGCGTAACGGTTCAGTGCATCGTAAGCGTCCTCCGCCGTTTGTGAATCGACCTTGTGGCCTTTACGCATCTCAGCAATAGCTTGCAGTAAAGGTTCGAGCTTGGCCCCTGCCTTGACAAGCAAGTGATAAGTCGGTGTGTCTGGTGTTTGCAGAAGCCCTACGAGTACCATCTCAACGCTTACGAAGCGATCTTGCGTTGTTTGTGCGGCCTTTTCCGCAGCACTCAGCACATTAGCTACTTGCGGTGTTAGATAAACCTGTCCGCTAGTGTCGCCCGAGACTTTGGGAATCTTGGCTAGCTCCGCGGCAATTCCTTCTTTAAGCCCAGCGGTATTGGCACCTGCCGCTTTCAGGAGAGAGATACACATTCCTTCTGGATCATCGAAGAGGATCTTGGCGAGGTGCTCGGTTGTTAAACGCTGATGCCCCTCGCGAACGCTAAGCATTTGCGCAGATTGCAACATCCCTTGAAGTCTAGCTGTATAACGATTGGTATCCATGCAGTTTCTCCTCTCGCAGGTATAAACTAGGAATTGAGGTAATCTTTATTACTACGAAATATACTACGAAGCTACTCGTAAGTCAAAATAGGAGATGTGAGCCAGCGTGCAGCTCATAAAACATGGTATAGACATAAACCACACAATCAGCTACTATACTTCGTATATTGCATGATAGGGTCAGTCCATGAAGATCAAACTTATTAACAAGGCAGTTAACACGCCCTTAGGGGTTACGAAGCGGATTCAAAAGCGCATCGTCAATCGGAAACGCCTATCACAGCGGTTTAAGGATTACTCCTTGGCCTCGATGCTGCCCAATCTCACCACCCTTATGGCTCTATGCGCCGGGCTAACCTCCGTCCGCTTTGC
>JBAWWF010000100.1:0-4503 GCA_037146895.1 Alphaproteobacteria bacterium
CATACATGAGCACCGATGAACGACGAAGTTGTCCGCGCAAAATCATGTGATTCCGGTGTGCCTTGAAAATAGTTTGTGCGCAACGTTACTTGAATCATAATCAGAAAACGTTGCAGAATGCGATCATGATCAAGGCTAGTGACACTTTGCAATAAGTCTATGATTTTAGCTTCTTGGATTTTCCGTTGTTGCTGGCGGTCTTGCCATGCAATATCAGATGGAGCGAACTTGATCCAGAATAAATTGATGATTTCACGCGTAATATGCGGATAGGTGATGAGTGTTTCTTGGCAATAATCAAAGGAGTAAGGAAATTTAATTTGCCTGAGGTAGTAAAGGTAGCCGCGCAGAATCATAACTTGGCTACAATTAAGGGAACACAGGGGCACAAGACGATTCAAGTCGTCGTTCTCACTATTTCCGTGCCAGATATGATGAAAAGCATCAACGATGAGATGAATGATTTTCGGTGACCAATCGTCATGCTGGTCTTTGAGATCAAAATCGTGAATCCACAAGTCTTGTTTGTCTTTGGGATGGACATGAAAGCTCGTCTCAGATGCGGGTTGTAACTCCAAATTATTGAGGACGGGCAACATATCGGCTAACGGTAACGACTCTGCGTAATGATAAATTTTAACTTTGATCTTTTGGGTGAGATTGCTAGTGTAAATGCGGATATTGATAGGATTTTCTGATGTTAATTCCTCAAGATAAGGTAAGTCAAAGAGTGCCTCGGGAACAGAAAATTTCTCTTGATAATCGGTATCGAAAGCTTCGCCATAAGTTCTTGCAAAGGCTCCTGCTGCTGCTTCAGTGAATTGGACATTAATCTCTTGCAGAAAAGAATCAACCCACGACAAAGAAGCTTGGCCCAGTTCTTGCTCAAGCAGTGGTAAATCATAGGTAATTTTTTGCGGTGTTTCGTAGCTAATAACAAAGATGATTCTTGCGAAGGGTAAGTCGCTAATTAATACCTTGCTTGAGGTGATTTCCCCACCCAAGACTTGCGGCAAAAGCTTGGCAAACCGCTCCTTAGTTGCGGCACTATAGCGTTCAAGCGGCATATAAATAATGATGCTGACGAAAGCACTAAAAGGATCAGGGCGCACGAATAATGCTAATAGCCCGCCATCCTTTAGTTGCAAAATCGCTGCGGCCATCTCATGGATATCGTGCGGACTCGCGTTCAATAGTTCATCCTGCGGAATGCTTTCGAGAATCCTTGCTAGCAACTTGCCGTCATATCCTTTTGGTAAGACATTAAAGTTATCAAAAACCTCTTGTACTTTTTCTTTAATAATAGGAATTGAGAAAACGGAGTGTGCGAAAGATGCACGTGTATAAAGTCCAATAAATTGGTGTAAACCTACAATAGTCCCATCTGCTTTTTGATGGATGATTTCCAGAGAATTGATGCGTGAAGGACAGTGGACTGGCGATCGATAATTTGTTTTGACGTAATTAAAGAGAGGGGGGGTGGTACTCGTTAATGAGGGCATCAGCTTGCTCTCTTGAATATACGGTTCTTGGGCCAGCAAGCCCAAGGCGCTAGTCGTTGTTTTATTATCAACGGCAAAATAACGATAGCCCAAGAAAACAAAATTATCCTGCTGCAACCATTTAAGGTAAGTGACCGTACCTTGTGCTTCCGGTGAGGGCATTAAATATTCGATTACCGAGTCGAGCTTACCTTGCATAGCTGCATAACCATCAACAACTGTATGTACTGAAGCTAGAACTTGTTGCAAGTCATCTATTAGTGCTTTATTTGGTGAATCCTTAATGTAAGCAAACATCAAGGATTCCCAACAACCGTTAGGGATTTGCTTGTGATGAATTTCCTGTAGTAAACCCTTAGGTGTACGTACTACACACCATACAGGGTGCGCAAATAAGCTTGGGCGAACTTCACGCGACTCCAAAAAGAGCTTTACAGTATCATAAAGAAAAACTTTCTCATCCTGAATAATAGTTAAGTAGTATCCCCCCTCGTCGCTTGCTGTGGACATAGTAATAAAGACTTGTTCCTTTGGGGGACGTTTTTGCAAGCAATTCCAAGCTTCGAGAGCTTGCTCAGCCAGGACCTCAGGCGCACGACGCTGTAGGTAAGTTAGTGATGCATGACGAAAGAATTCTTCAACAAATAGCGGGAAACAGGCGCGCGCTGTGTTGTCACGTGTGCGCTCATGGCAAGCTTCAATAACAGTTTTTAACAGGATCGTTTTTTGTGGAGTCAAAGCCAGCCCCTTCTTCTAGTCTTTCTCTGTACATGTCTTTATAGTAAACGTGATGCAGAAAAACTTCGTTAACGAGAAGGATGTTTTTTGAGGTGTCCGAGTTCAGATAAAAGTTAGGTGCTCGCTAACAGCCAATTTTTCAATGCTTTTGCTGGTATCTTGGCTGACGTTTCTAATTTCGTAGGAATCTTGTAAATTCATCCAAAACTTTGTTGTAGTTCCAAAGTAATGTGCAAGCCTTAAGGCGGTATCAGCTGAAATGCCTCTTTTTTGCAAAATAATATCGTTAATACGTGGAGTAGGAACGTCAAGCAAATGTGCAAGTTTATTCGCATTTAAATTCAATGGTTTCATGAATTCTTCTAATAAAATTTCTCCAGGGTGTATATTCCAGCTCATAATAACCTCCTCAATGATAATCTATGATTTCAACATGGTGTGCATCACCATCAATCCATTTAAAACAAATGCGCCATTGATCATTAATGCGAATGCTATGCTGCCCTTGTCTATCTCCTTTAAGTTCTTCAAGGCGATTCCCAGGTGGCATTACCAAGTCTTTGTATTCTTCGGCATCATCAATCAATACAAGCTTTCTTAATGCAGCTCTTCTCAAGGACGCAGGTATCTTTTTTGATATTCCAGTTTCCCAAAGCTCCTTGGTTGATTTACATTTAAAGCTCTCTATCATAATTTAACATATAACATTATATGTTAAATTATCAACGGAAAAAGTTTCATGAATGGATGAAAAATTACCTTGCAAGTTTGCCCAAGTCCGCGTTATTTCTAGTTATTAATCGGGGCCATAGCTCAGCTGGGAGAGCGCTACAATGGCATTGTAGAGGTCAGGGGTTCGATCCCCCTTGGCTCCACCAAGCGGATATCACAATTCTTGAATACCCAGTCGCGTGTTTTTTTTCAGAGGCTTAATGAAGTTCTCGATGACCAATGTGGTGCAATTTGTGATATCGATGGTGATGATCGTCATATAGAGCTCTCTTTGCCGTCCGGACAGGTTTTCTTGTTGAATTTTCATGGGCCCACACAACAGATTTGGTTGTCATCCCCGATATCGGGTGCGCATCATTATGTTTTTGTGGATGAGCAGTGGTGCTCAACACGCAACCAAGAGCCCATCCTAGACCGCTTATCCGCTGAATTAACGCAAACACTTGGTCAATCGGTTATGCTCACATGAAGAAGCTTACTGACGTTCGGTTCTTTTGGACATTCGTCAAGCCGCATCAGTTGCTTTTTGTCACTGGACTCATCAGCGTCGTTGCTGTTGTCTTATGCATATTGCAGATGGGACAATCTTTAAGAATTCTTATTCAGTCTTCCGACTTATCAGCCTTTTTACCCGGCCTTTGGGGATTAGCTTTTTGGGTCTGTATCCTTGCTGTAGCAAGCTTTGGGCGCAGCTATAGCTTTGCGGTGTTAGCCGAACGGGTGGTAAACGACCTCAAGCAGGCGATTTTCACCAATTTAATGCGGCTAGAGATGAGTTTTTACGATCAGCAAGGTGCTGGCGAGATCCTGTCGCGCTTTCACAAAGACACCGACACTATCCAACACTTCTTCAGCGGCCCCTTGGGAACAGCTGTACGCAATCTATTGATGTTCGTCGGCGGTACGGTTTTATTGCTGCAAACCTCGTGGAGTTTAACCCTTGTGGCGTTGGCAACCTTGCCCTTTATTTTTATTCCCATCATTATTTGTTTACGTTTTTATCGACGGCATTCCCAAAGAACATTAGCCGCCCAAGAGGTGGAGGCGCACTACGTTTCCGAAAGCATCCACAATATTCGCTTAGTGCAAGCGTTTAGTTATGGGCATCGCGCCCTAGCTCATTGGCTTGAGTTGTTGGCGGAGGCTGAGAACTCTGCCCAGAAACGTTACCGCGCGCGCGCTTGGGCGTCCTCATCAATTATCATGCTAGTTTCGTTGAGCATTGCGGGCGTCTTAACCGCTGGCGTTTACAGCGTTCATGCCGGACACATGACGCCAGGGCAATTAGCCGCTTTTTTGTTTTACGCAGTCGTTGTTGCCGCTACTGCTAGCTCATTTACGGAAATACTGGCGGATTGGCAGCGTGTCCTTGTAAGTCGCTCGCGCCTCGAACCGCTTCTCGATGCGACACCGCAACGACGACCCGTTTATCGCCCTTTGCCGAGCGTTGCGGGCATCATTGCGGTACACCACGTCAACTTTGCATATCCTCATCAAATGAGCCAGCCGATTCTAAGCGACGTGACCCTCT
>JBAWWF010000101.1:0-4473 GCA_037146895.1 Alphaproteobacteria bacterium
TTGCAGCTGATGAAGGTCTTTGTGTCCGGCCATGCACTCTAAGCGTAGGGTAGCCTCGGGCGTCGCATTAAACGCTTGCGGCAAAAAGGCCAAGCGCATTTCGCGTGGTTTGATGACCAAACCGCTGTCGCTCTCGTCTATGTTTGTAATGATGTTCAAAAGCGTCGTCTTGCCCGCACCGTTGGCTCCCACAAGGGCAATTCGCTCACCTTCAGGAAAGTGATACTGTACCCGATTAAGAATAATCTTGTCGGCAAATGATTTTGATAAATTTTCTAGGCGTATCATGGTAGCCAAGCTTTCTAAAGTTTAAGCGCATAAAAATGGATTAATGACTTAACATCATAATAGTAATATAGGTTTGAGTAGAGGCTAGCACCAGTCTTTTCAGCTGTTAGCTCTGTAATACCATAACAAAAGGTGTACTAGGTGAGGCTAATGGACGAGCCATTACACCTTCTTGGGTAATTGCTGTAATCTCAGCCACGGGAAGCCCCGCAGGAAAGCCATGCCCAGACGTAAGAAGCCGATCACCCACTTTCAAGGTTGTTTGGCTTGCTAACCGGGTGACTTCTAGCGTATTCGTATTGTTACCCGCTAGAATGGCCTGGCAATCCGTACCTGCGACAGTTACAGGCACACGGGAATTAATATCTGTAAGCAAAAGAACCCTCGCCATCCGCTGGCCTACTTCAATAATACGTCCGACAATGCCTTGGGGAGTTGTAACAGGTTGATTTTTAGCCAACCCAGCAGCTGTCCCCCCCTCGATCAAGAGATATTGCCCTTGTTCAAAAGATTGAAAGCTAGTGACGCGCACGGTGACTAACCCTTGCGGGTTATTATCAACAAAGTTTACACAGCTGCGCAAGCGTTCGTTGTGCTGACTCAGTTCTTGAGCCATGGTTTGCCATTTGAGGAGATGCGTGTTTTGTTGGCGCAAGAGCGCAATTTCCTGATAGAGAGTCTCTTGTGTTTGAACGAGGTTTTTAATGTGTGTGAAAGAGTGTCCCAAAGCCTGGAAAGGTTGATCCACCAGAGGAATTACCGTGCTGGAAATATCAAAAGCAAGACTCTTGAGAAAAGTGACAGGAGTCGTACCCGCACCGAATAATAAACTTAGAGAGAGGGCAATATAAGCAAAATTACTAGCCGAAATACGACTGCGAACCGCAGTACGATTGACACGAATGGTCCACGACCGCTGTGGCCGAGCACTTAAACCAACTGTTATTAGGTTAGAATTAAACAAGGCCACCTCAAACTGTTTACTCTTTATTAATACATGCTTACTAGAATATTTTGAAGGGTTTTTATCTCTTCTAGCGCACGCCCCGTTCCACGCACAACACAGGTTAGTGGATCCTCGGCAACAAAGACAGGCAGGCCCGTTGAATCACTGATGACTTTATCAAGATTTCGTAAGAGGGAGCCACCACCAGTCATGACGATGCCTCGATCAACAATATCTGCAGCTAGTTCCTGTACCGTATGTTCCAGTGCAGCTTTAACACCTTCAACAATGGCGTTTACCACTTCATAAAGAGACTCTGCAATTTGTGTTTGGTTAATCACAACTTCTTTAGGAACACCATCATTCAAGCTGCGGCCCTTGATCGGCATGGTTATGGAATTACTTTGTGAAGTTATACTGGCCGAAGCAATTTCTTTTTTAATTTTTTCAGCCGTAGCCTCACCAATCAAAAGATTATGTGTACGGCGGATAAAGTTAATAATGGACTCATCCATTTTATCCCCACCAACCCTGACAGAGCATGAATAAACAATGCCGCCAAGAGAAAGAACCGCGACCTCTGTGGTGCCACCACCGATATCTACAACCATGGAACCTGTGGGCTCGGTAACCGGAAGGCCAGCACCAATCGCTGCGGCCATAGGCTCTTCAATCAAAAAGACCCGCCGTCCGCCAGCACTTTCTGCCGACTCTTGGATGGCGCGGCGTTCAACAGGCGTTGATCCTGATGGAACGCAGATAATGATCCTGGGTGCGACAAAGCTGCGACGATTGTGAACCTTGCGAATGAAATGCTTAATCATTTCTTCAGCAACTTCAAAATCAGCAATAACACCATCACGCAAAGGGCGGATAGCTTGAATATTGCCAGGAGTGCGCCCAACCATAAGCTTAGCTTCATTACCAACAGCTAAAACCTGTTTGCGGCCCTTGCTATGGGTAATCGCAATAACAGACGGTTCGTTGAGAACAATACCGCGGCCCTTGACGTAAACCAACGTATTGGCCGTCCCTAAATCAATAGCCATATCCGCGGAAAGAGCACCGAAAATACGAGAAAACATACGTGAGAACATCGCAACCTAATCCTTTTTTTATCTTCTTACTTGTAGGATGTTATGACTACTTTGGCAAGGATAGAATAACGCAGGACATAAGGTTTATTTGCATCATCGTGAGATCTCTTCGCCTGGGACAAGATGCGATAAAAAGTCTTCTATAGGCCAACAAAATATCCCTTGAACAACAATTTTCTCAGATCCACGATAAAGCAATAAACACGCGCTTTGAGGATAATCTTTTTTAAATTCCTGCAATCCACGCAAATCTTCTGGCCGAACTCTGCTACTATTCTTTACTTCTAAAGCATAAAACCCAATTTCTCCATAAACAACAAAATCAACCTCCAAACCTGATTTAGAACGCCAAAAAAATAATTCTCCTTGCTTATCAGAATAATCCACCCACGCGCGTAAATGTTGCGCAATCAATGTTTCTAGAGCATGCCCCTGAATCGCTTCGGTGTTATCAAGTGGACCTTTAGGACGGATAGACTGGTACACACCTGCATCAAAGAAAAAGAACTTGGGATGCTGGGTTAGCATTCTCTTCGCTTTTTTTGTAAAGACACGCAGCCGAAAACCTAGCAACAAGTCTTCCAGTATCTCAATGTAATTCTCAACAGTTTTATTGCTGATCTGACAGTCACGCGCGATATTAGTGTAACTCAGTGGTGAGGCTTGTGAAAAGCTAATGACTTCCAAAAATCGGCTAAAACTATCAACTTTACGAACCAGACTTTCTAGCTGAACCTCCTCTCGCATATAAAGCGCAATATAAGCCTTAAGATCTCCTAGTGGATCTGGAGAATCTACAATCAACGGCAATAGCCCCATCTTTAAGGATTGTTCCATATTAAAGGTATCTCCTAGTTCAGCGGCCATAAAAGGATGTAATATTTTTAGCTGAGCTCGTCCTCCCAGTAAATCAACACCAGACCTTTTTATTTTCCTTGCGCTTGAACCAGTTAAAATAAATCTCCATCCTTGTTTTTCCTCAATCAGTTGATGAACGACACTTAAAAGCTCAGGAACCTTTTGTACCTCATCAAGGATAAAAATGGACGATTCAGTATTTGCTTGGACGATTCCTTTGAGTCTTTCGGGAAAGGCTCTATATTGTCGACATAGGTCGTGATCTAACAAATCAATGATAACCGCATCTTTATAAAGCTTTTTTACAAGTGTTGATTTACCAGTACCACGTGGCCCAAAAAGGAAATAACTTTGGGGAGCTGGGGTGAAAAAACGATTCAGCGAGATCATAAGGTCTCCTTTTTGGAATTACTAATACAAAAAAGGATAGCATTTTTGTATTAGCGATTCAATTTTATCGAGAACATGAAGCAACACATTTTTTTATCATAGAGTTGCATATTTCATATATTTTGTTATTGTAGGTAATTATAGATTGGGGCGTAGCCAAGCGGTAAGGCAGCGGGTTTTGGTCCCGCCACCCTAGGTTCGAATCCTAGCGCCCCAGCCACTACATACAATCCCTAATGGTGCTTCATGTACCTCAATATGTACTTGCAGGTCGCTAGCGAGGCTGTGTGCATACCACGCCCAAAGACTGTTCGAAGTTACTGTAGCCTCCCCCATCAAGACCTTGGATGTCTCAGGTGCAATTTTAATATCCGAACCGCTCAGCAGGATACTAAGCGTTTGGTCGCTTGCTTTAACGTTAAGTTCGCCACCACGGAGAAGGCTCTCGCTAGCGGTCAGAATCGAAGCCAGGACAAAACGTGCTGGTAGACCTTGCAGATGATCAATACCTTCTGTATGTAATTTTAATCGCGAATTTTGCCAGTATGCATCCAAGAATATGAGAATTTCTGACATCAGCGGCTTGTCTTCTGTTTGACCATATCCCAGCAGAAAACGAAATAATTCAAGGCGTTGTTTGGTTGAGCTGAGGCTTTGTTCTATAAGCGAAACGATATCCTGTTGGTCTTTTGTTAGATTTTTCTCATGCAGCATCTCTAATCCCAAAGACGCAGCTCCTATGGGTGCAGCTAGGTCATGGCAGAGCCTACTGCCCATCAGCTGAACTGCATCAATAGTTGATTTCATTAAATCAAACACCTTGTGAATAGCCTACTAACCTCAGTTCGGGATAAGAGAGAGGCATTGCACCTCCACCCACTGTCATACCGGAAG
>JBAWWF010000102.1:0-4468 GCA_037146895.1 Alphaproteobacteria bacterium
ATCACAGCGGCTAAGGGTCATAACCTCATATTCCATAGGTCTGACAATTAGCCCCGTGGTACCTTTGTGGATACCAATAACTTCCCATTGATACTTTTTAATGGCGCGATAGGTAATAGCCCGCAAAACGGCATTCAGCCCCGCACAATCACCGCCACTCGTCAAAACACCGATTCGTTTAATCACTTCATCATCCTATGGCTCATGCGAAGATATTGATTGTTTTAGATCCTCGGGTCAAGCCGCTAATATGCGCACAGCCCGCTTAACTTTTTATTTACTATTGTTTCTCTAAAATGGTCCTAAAGTAACCTTCGAGGAACACAGATATGCGTATTTTTTTAATGATGATAATCGGCGGACTTATCGGTACCCTAAATATCGAACAAGCAACTGCTGCACCTCCTAAACCTGCTGCGAAAGAAGGGGCACCTGCTGCGGAAACCCCAGCAGAAAAGAAGAAAGAAGAAGCAGAAGCAGAAGCAAAGAAAGAAGCTGCTAAAGAGAAAAAAGAAGAAGCTGCACCTGCTGCTAAAGCTACAAAGGCTCCAGCCGCAAAAGTTGTTAAAAAAGCTGCTAAACAAGAACATGCAGGACATGCAGAAGAAGACACAATAAAAACAATAATAGCAAAAATGAAAAAGGCTATTAGCATTAAGAAGAATACTGAAGTGTTCACACCCATCATTGAAAAAATTAAAAATTCTAACGACAACACAAATAATGAAGCACTAGCTAAAGCCATTAAAGAGGCTAAGAAACCAGTATGCGCTGAAGCGTGTAAGCTCCTTCCTGATAAAGAACTCCCTAAATTCTCATTTTTTTACGCACTACATTGCGAAGGAACTCCTACATGCAAGCCTAAGGAAGAAATAGCGAAAGAAGAGGCTACCGCTAAAGAAGAGAAACCCACAAAAGAAACAGCAGCAGCGCATCCTGCAAAAGCAGCGCATCCTGCAAAAGCAGCGCATCCTGCAAAAACAACAGAACCAGCAGCAGCAGCAAAACATCATACAGCAGCAGCGCACTCTGCAACAGCAGCAGCAGCAAAATAGGGACAGTAATTATGCGTAATTTTTTGATAATGATAATCGGCGGGCTTATCGGAATCTTGCCTATTGGACAGGCTGTTTCTGCAAACTCTATGCAGCCAGACGCAACAGAACTAAGGAATCGAGCTATAAAGATACTCACTGACGCCAACACAGGAAACCGCAACGCCCTTAATTTTGACCACATGAACTGTACGCCAGCGCATTGTCAGAAAAGTGCTACCCTAGCAGGTGCTTGCACAGAGATTTTTGGTGGATGCAATGCAACTACATTAAATGAACTTAAGACAACTATTAGCAAGGCTCATACAGATATACTCCAAGCCTGCTGCGCAGGTGCCAATTACCTACTAGATCCTAATAGCCGCCTAGATCCTAATAGCCGCAATGATTTCTCGAATTTTCATCGAGGTAATTGTCCTCCCCCAGCTGCTTGCGGTGCTTATCGTTAACAAAGGGCTGCTAAACCTTTAATGAACAGCGGGTGACAACTCACTGTAGCTACCCGTCCATAAAACGGAATCCCCATTTGCTTTGCCTTTTGCGCATAAGTAATATCCAACTCAACCAGGGTTTCTGAATGCTCAGAAACAAATGATATCGGCACAACAACAACCGGCGATTGCGCTTGGGCTAATGCTTCGTCCAACGATGGCTTGAGCCAACGCTTCGGCCCAACGCGACTTTGGTAACAAATCTGCCAATCAAATTCACCGCAATCTTTAAGAAGCTCGACTATAGCCTTACTGCTCTGGGAAACCTGGTCTTCATAAGGGTCACCGTTATCAACTACCGACTGTGGCAAACCGTGGGCCGATAAAAGAAGCCGCGGCCTTCCCCAACGCTTTGCCTGCGCTAGTTGCGGGCGTATCAGATCGGCATACGCTTGTGCAAAGAAAGCATGCCCAGCATAGCTGTCCACAGAACGAGATGGTGTACCAAGCTTCTGCACCAGGCTTTGCGAATGCCACTCCCGAAAACTCGATTCTGTGGTGGTAGTCGAGAATTGCGGATACAATGGCAAAAGGATAACTTGCGCAAAGTTCCCATCTTTCACCTGTGCTACCGTCTCGGCAATAAACGGATGCCAGTAGCGCATCGCTACAAAAACTTGGTAAGCACTGCCCAGCTCCTCAGAAAGTACCGCCGCCTGTTTTTGCGTGTTAGCAAGAATCGGACTACCACCACCCAGATGTGCATAAATACCTTGCGCTTTGCGGAGCCGTAAAGCACTGATGCCCCTGGCCAAAATCTGACGCAATGGTGCGGGCCAAGGAATAATCGCTGGATCGCTGAAAAGGTTATAAAGGAAAGGACCGACAGCCTGTTGCGTATCTGGTCCCCCCAGATTCAACAGCACAACCGCTGTGCGTTTATTCACCATGGGCACGTACTAGGCGAACCAGATCGTAAACGTTCTCCAGAGGTGTTTCTGGACGAATGCCGTGACCAAGATTGAACACAAAGCGATGTTTTTTAAAACCATTGCAAATCTGCTCCACAGCTAGACGCAGAGGCTCACCACCCTGAATAAGAACATCAGCATCTAAATTGCCTTGAATAGCCACATCAGACGGGAGATTCTCCTTAACCCATTCATGGGTTAGTTCATGATCGAGGCTCAATACCAGCTTCGGCAAACATCTATTGAGCTCCATCAATACCTCAGGTATCCCACGACTGTAATAAATCATGGGCACTTCTTTAAATTCTAATTGCAGTACCCTAAAAATATCAGCTACTGGCTTAGTAATAAATTCTTCACGATAAGCTAGTGGGCAAGAAGCAGAAGCTGAATCAAAGAGCTGAATCACATCTGCTCCCGCCAAGATTTGCTGCCGCAAATGTATTACAATGGCCGCAATCAAAATAGGAAGAATCTTACGAAACTGCTCAATATCTCCGTTAACCATATACCCACCCAGCGTCCACGGAGCTCCAGCAAAGCCAATAAGGCTTGTTTCTGGTGCCAATCTACCCTTGACCTGTTTGATGGCATCATACACCGGTTGCAGCGTCTCTAAGAACTTACCTGTATCTGCCAAGTTGGCACTACAAACAGAAAGATCAAGTTGCGTTAGTTGCGGTTTTGGGACAAAGGAAACTCCTTGCCCCAAAGCAAAGGGAATAACCAGAATGTCGCTAAAGATTACAGCACCATCAAAAGCAAAACGCTCAATCGGTTGTAAGGTTAGTTCTGTCACAATATCTGGAGATAGACAAAGTTCTATAAAATCAGGTTTTTTATTGCGAACAGCATGATATTCGGGAAGATAGCGTCCAGCCTGACGCATGATCCAAATGGGAGGAGGCACTTTCCATTGCTTTGTTAGTGCTGTGACAAGTATTTTTTCCATAAGTACCTCTGTCTCCTTCTACTACTATTAAGTAATATAAAAGGTAATAGTAGTGGTAGTAGGTCCTGTGGAAAACGAGGATAAAAAGTTTTCCACAGGATTTCCACATAAACCTACGATAACGTATCACATTCAGTTCAAATAGTTAGCCTTTTTATCCAGGGTCTGTGGATAAAAAAAATTGTGAGAAAAAGCTGTTGAAAAGGATACTGTGTTACATTTAACAATGTGCATAAGTCATGGTTTTTTTAAAAACAGCTTTTTTTGCGAAAGTACTTCACAATGATTAACAGAGTTTTCCACAGGCATATACACAGAAAATGCAAGTAATTGGACTTACAGGATCAGCCGGAACCGGTAAGAGCACAATTGCGGAAATGGTAAGGTCGCACTATATTCCGTGTTGGGATGCAGATGCCGTGGTTCACCAGCTGATGAGCGTGTCTGAGGAGCTTATCCATGATATCGCAACGCTTTTCCCTGAGGTTTATCAACAAGGCGTTATTCAGCGTCCGCTTTTACGTCATATTGTTTTTACGCATCCACCCCTTTTGCAAAAGTTGGAAGACCTTATCTATCCGCACTTGTATCCTATAGCCCAAGAATTCATTGCGGAACAAAAAGCATCACATTCATTGTGTTTTCTTGACGTACCTCTCTTATTTGAGGCAAATTGGCAAGGGTTGTGCACAAAGGTTATTGTGACCGTGGCCCCTCTTTCTGTGGAGATGGTGCGCCTCCAGCAGCGTGGGTTAACAGAGGAAGAGATCGCTGGGATATTGGCGCGGCAATGGTCGACTGAGCGTAAAGCGGCCTTGGCTGATTACTCTATTGATACAGGTGGATCGCAACAACAGACGCTACAACAGCTGATAGTCATTTTAGGAGAGATAACCAGTGCGTGAGATTGTCTTAGATACAGAAACAACGGGCCTTGAACCACAGGCTGGGCACCGCATTACCGAAATTGGTTGTGTCGAGCTTTATAATCTTTTGCCGACTGGAGTTACCTATCAAACATACATTAATCCCGAGCGAGACGTGCCTGAAGGTGCGGTT
>JBAWWF010000103.1:0-4464 GCA_037146895.1 Alphaproteobacteria bacterium
TTTTTCAAGGATTTGGAGCTGCATACCATAGAGTTGAATAAGTTTTCAAATAATGTCCGTGCAGATCTAGCCGATATTGTAGCCAAAGTCAAAAATTCTTTGGATATGTGGGTGGCGTTTTTATCCCGTCATGATTTGTTGAATAGAGATAATTTGCCTGCGGAATTAGATAATCCTGCTCTAAAAAAGGCTCTTGATGTTCTGGAAGTCATGAATTTTAATTCGGAGGAAAGAGAACTCTACGAAGGACATCTCAAGTGGCTCATGATAGAAGCTAGCACCATTAAAAAATACGAAAATGACAGGAGAGAAGAGTTTTTGGAAGAGGGTAGAGCAGAAGAAAAAAAGAACATGGCTCGTATTATGCTTCAAGAACAAATGGATATTCAAAAAATATCTAGGATAACGGGGCTTGCTGTTGAGGAGATCAAAAACATATAATTCCTGATGTATACTGGAATTACATGATTTTGCGCGGAATGGGTATAATTAAAACGGCAGATTGGATTATTTCTAAAGTCCTTGGCACCTACCTGAAAAGATGGCATACCTATAAAACCACCGGTCCCGAACTTATTGAATCTGGAACTTATGAACTTGGACGCTAAAAAATCAGCTCTTATCCGCATTGCCACTTATGCGTCTGTCATGGTCGCAACCATTCTTGTGGTTGCTAAATTCGTTGCCTGGCAAGCCACGCATTCATTAAGCTTGCAGGCTTCGTTTGTTGATTCTGTATTAGATGTCTTTGCCTCACTCATCAATTTCTATGCTGTACGTCATGCTCTTAGGCCAGCCGACAAAGAGCATCGCTTCGGTCATGGTAAAGCAGAATCTTTGGCCGGGCTCGCGCAGTCAGGATTTTTTGCGATTTCAGCCTTGTGGCTTATCAAAGAAAGCTTTCACCGCTTCCTAAACCCACAAGCGATCCAGGAGCATACCCTAGGAATTAGTGTGATAATCTTTTCCATTGTAATCACAGCTATTCTCATTGCTTTTCAAGCTTATGTAATTAAACGCACACGCTCCTTGATAATATCGGCTGATTCCCTCCATTACCGCGCAGACTTATTGACTGGGCTTGCTGTGCTAATTTCATTAACCGTCTCTACCTATTATAATTTACCATTTTTCGATATTGCTGTCGGATTGTGCATTGCGATTTATATTTTGCAAAGTTCTTGGTCTATAGGCCGTCAAGCTGTTAATGTTTTAATGGATCGAGAATTGAGTGATGAGGCCCGTGCACAGATCTTGAGTATCGCCATAAACCACCCCCATGTTTTGGGAGTACATGACCTGCGGACACGTTCTGCAGGATTACAGGATTTTATTCAGATGCACCTAGACCTCTCAGCAGAGCTAAGCTTTCACGATGCCCACGATGTTTCTCTGCAAGTTTCACAAGTAATTAGCCACAAATTTCCCCATTGTGAAATCCTCATCCATATTGACCCTGTCGAGGCATCATGACCCCCGCATCCCGCATTCAAGCTAGCATCGAATTAATCAGCTCGGTTATTTCACAAACGTATCCGGCTGATACCATTATTACCCATTACTTTCGCTCAAATCGCTACATCGGCTCAAAGGATAGACGCCAGGTCTCAAGCTATACCTATGGCTGTTTGCGACACTATTTTCAATTACAATGGGGTTTGGGGAAACACAGCACCCCCCGCTTGCTGGTCTTTCTTTTCGTGCTTTTGGAGGATAAATGGCAGTTACACGATCTGCAAAACGCTTGCGATAGTAACCCATATCATCCACAACCTTTGTCTACAAAAGAATCAGCGACATTAAAAAAAGCCCTCGCCAGACTCAAGGGCCCGCTGCCGCCCGATGTCGAGCTTAATATTCCAGCTTGGTCGCTTGGATTATTCCAGGAGGCATTCGGTGATACGCATGCGCTTGAGGTCGAGTCTTTAAGCGAGTCTGCGTCTTTTGATTTGCGGGTTAACACTCTCAAAACAACCCGCGATGCAGTTATGAAAAGCTTAGATGAGGACAATATCCCTGGCATCCCAACACCACTATCACCGCTGGGTGTTCGCCTGGCGGAACGACGCCCGTTGCCGGCTCATCCTCTTTGGCGCAATGGATGGGTTGAGGTTCAAGATGAAGGGTCGCAGCTGGTCAGCCTGCTTGTAGGGGCTAAGCCACAGGAAACGGTTCTCGATTTATGCGCTGGTGCCGGAGGAAAGACTTTGGCACTGGGGGCGACTATGCTCAATAAAGGGCATATCGTTGCCATGGACATTAGCGAAAAACGCTTGGAACGAGCACGAGAACGCCTGCGCCGTGCTGGGGTGCACAACACAGAATTCCGCGCTATTGATGCGGCGGGACAACGGTGGCTGGCACGACAGTCTAAGCGATTTGATCGCGTCCTTATCGACGCGCCTTGTTCAGGGTCAGGAACCTGGCGGCGTAATCCTGATCTTAAATTGCGTTTTCAGGAAAGCGACCTGGAAGAAATCATGGGCAAGCAAGCCTACCTTCTCGCTCAAGCTATCCCACTGATCAGGCCAGGCGGCTATCTCATTTATGTGACCTGCTCTCTATTCACTTGCGAAAACCAACAGCAGATTGCGGATTTCTTAGAAAAAAATGCTGAGTTTACCGCTGTTCCTATGGCACAAGTCTGGGAAGAAAACCTGGGCACACCCTACCCAAGCGCAAATCCGCTTTATCTACAGCTGACACCGCATCAACATAATTGCGATGGCTTTTTCATGGCTGTTTTAAGAAAAATGGCCCCCGTTGCGTGACTACGGTGGGCAGTGTAATATAATAAGGGATGGCTATAACAAAAGGTGGCAGGGTTGTTCGGTTTTAGTGTTAATATTTTTAAGAAAAATATTTCCGCCAGTGAATTAGAAAACCTAGAAAGATTGCAGCGTTATCTTACACTTCTAATGCCAGAGTATTTGGAAGAAGCTTCTAGCATACACCCGATTCCTGGATACATAGACTGGCGTTATGTCCAAGCCACTAATGAACCAGTGGTTAAACTGCTGCGTTGCATTACCGATTGCCAGAAAATTGCCACAAAATCAAAGCCAGTGCTTGTCGAGCTCACCTCTATTATTAACAAATATCTCGCAAAACCACAGAGTGAAAGAAGTCATGCGGCAGAATTAAAATTCAGAACTGATATAAGCAAAGTCGCCCCAAAAATTATTCAATCGTGGATCGATAATATAGGCTTTAAGTGCGAGAAGTTTTGGGCGCATTATTTGCATTATCATATCGACCCTAAACACTAAATCTGTACTATTCCTATAAATCCTATAAATTGTAAGAATAATTAAAGTATCTTAATCGTAATAACACTAGGTTATCAAGTGATTTTGCAAGCAATTTTCTGCCATGATGGCGAAGGTCAGGAGAGGAACTTTCCGTCTCGAAAGGTGACTGAATAGCTACCTAAATCTTAGCAAGCTGTGCGATAGTGCGCCGGTGATGACGCGCATGGTGAACTGGTGGATTCATATAGACCTGCTTCATAGCTTCAATACAAATAACCCCGCTGAATTTGCGTAAAACCCGATCACCGAGTGATTCCAATATATTATTCGATGCTAAAAGCAGCCGCGACGAAGACGGCATAAGATAAAGGCCGCGGGTCTCATGTATCGGCATAAACATGTTTGCTTTTAGGAGATTACGCAATTGCGTCATCGTGTAGGGCTGCCCCTGACCAAATGGCGTAAAGTCAAGCTGAGCCCACAAGCTGCGGCGATTTGGTGCGACAACTATGATGCGTCCATTATCAGTCATAACTCGCCATAACTCCCGCAAATAGGCGCTAATGTTGTGAGCATGCTCAATGGAATGGACCAGTAAAATGCGATCAATGGATTGGTTGGGCAGGGGCAAAGTTGCCTCGTAGGTGAGGGCTGTTAGCGAACGCTCTTCAGTTGGCCAGGGAAGGACGCCTTGCTGCGCTGGCATAAAGGCAAGAACCCGCTCGGTCTTTGTTAAATAAGGCTCAAGGTAGGGCAAAGCATAGCCAACTCCAAGGAGACGCTGTTGATGCAGATCAGGCCACAGAGTTTGGATACGATTGGTAATCAGCCGCGCTGTGACTTGCCCCAAAGGAGAGCCATAAAAATCACGCAGATCACTTACGTCAACTGTCATACTCTGACTGTACTCGAAGTTCGTCCTCTACTCCACAATAACTAAACCATGAGCACTACAGAAGTCTCGGCACCATCGTTCCTTTAAGGAAACCAGATCAACCTCAGGGGTCAGGACGACGTGGTACAACTTCGTGCAGTCGCCAGTGCTAATTGCAAAAAACGTAACTATTTAACCTCAGTTCGGGATAAAAAAGGCTTAAAAGTGAGGAACTATCTCATGCTTGTCATGCCGGAGATTAGATTTTCTTGGACGAACATCGTGAGTCCTTTAGAAAATCTTATCGTCCGGTACCCAGTAATACCTGTGCTCCTGGGT
>JBAWWF010000104.1:0-4420 GCA_037146895.1 Alphaproteobacteria bacterium
GAAATTAATTGAAAAAAGAGTGCGGCAAAAATATTGCCGAGGTTAGAACGCCCGCAGGTGAGACACCCGCGGATGGATCGGCCGCTTAAGAAGCCTGTGCAGCCAAGCTTTGCCTCAACAAATCTTGGGATTCTCGCAGTTTGTAGGCTATGGGATCGAGAGAAATGCGCACGTTATCGCTGTTGACCCAGGGGGGAAGAGGCACAAGATCATCCTCGTCAAGCAAGACATTGTCTTTAACATTAGGTGTCTGTATCACTAAAAGCTTTTCTCTGACCCAATGAGCAAGACTTAAAAATTCGGCAATTTGACCAGAACTCGTCAAAGTGAAACTTGTCTTATTCATCAACTGAAGAGCTGCAATAAAGTGGCTTACCTCCTTATAGGTTCTGAAGTGGGCACCATAGGCTTTTTCTCCACACAAATGGGGGGTCTGCTCAGAGGGCTTTGACTTGAGAGGCATTTTACCAACAATGATCTCAATCGCTTCTTTTAAGCTAGCCTTTGAAGTTTTAAAAAACGAGACTTCATAGGTCTTGGCGAGGCGCAAAAGCGTCCAGACTAACTGCCCAACAACCTTAAAATGATTCACTTTCTGCTGAAAGTTCTCTTCGATAAGCCACAAAGGATACGCATCTGCATAGTGCTTTCTAAAAAAGCGGTCATCAGGAATTTTGAGAAGAAGCCGCATGACATAAAGGACTTCCGTGCTTGTCTGCTTGGCTTCAGCCTGGTTATAAAGTTCGGTATTTAAAGCGAGCCTGATGCTGGATCGTAAGCTAGTGCATCTACAATCACCTTCACACCGACAATTAAGAGGATAAAGGAGAAGTGCCCTAATCTGAGCATACGTATCGTAAAGGATATACTCATGATATTGGGCCAAAAACTCAGCCGAGAACTCTTTATGCGTGTTCCAGAGGGCCATGGTGTAAATCCTTTCAAAGATTGTCGGGGAGGAGCTTAACAAGAATGTGATACTTTTGCCGAGAATGTTCGCACCCTAACGCGTGAGCACACGTGTGCATATTTTAACTTCTGTTCCGGTAATTATGCGGTGCGTTGTGCTAGCTATTAGCAATTTTGCTAGCCTTCTCGGCAACAGGTTGTCCTAATGGTATGGTATCCGCAAAGTTATGGTTTTCCGATAGTGCTGACGGATGTCGTGAGTAGATCGGCAACGCTGAGCTCAAGCATTGTGCAGCAATTTCTCCCAGATCAACGCAGTCGCCATCCAGTGGCTCATAATAGCAGTTCCCAGCCATCTCTTGTTCTCCCAGAAAAACCTTGTGCTGGCGCGGCAGCAGGATAGTGTGAATGGGCGCCCGCAGATGATTGGGAACATCACGCAGGGTGACCACACACGCCTGGACAATGTCAGCCTTGATCTCTCCTCGCAAAACATAAGATTGTGGCTCGTCGCCGTGCACCAAATGAAAATCGATTGTGAAATTGCCGAGATCCAGTAATTCAAAGAGACTTGCTAAATGCTGGCATTCTTCTACAGAGGCAGTGATGGTACGGAACACTCCATCATCACCTAATTCATTGAGATGAAAAACACGGGAAAAATCTATATCATCCATGGCGGATCCTCAAACTTTAGTTATGGAAGAAAAATCACGGGCAGGTTGTATTGCTCACCAGAAAGGTAAAAGGCTTGTTCTGTGAAGAACCTAGCACAGCACTGGTGTGCGTGTACATGGTTTACAATCGCGATTATGGCGTCATTTTTTTGTTTCAATTGTAATTGAGACAATGATAAACAGCCCATCAGGTGGCGACAAAGCGTACGAAGTTCGCAGAGGTGATGTTATTGAATTTACCAATAATTCATATTACAGTTCATGAATCGGACATTCCGCACACACCGCATCGTAAATTTATAATTTAGCCCCATCTATTAAGGGCACATGGTTCATAAAGCGATAATAGCGTTTAAGATAACCGCTGACTTCGGTAAACTCTGTGATATATGGAGCTTGGGCTGCAAAGAACCACTCATAGAGATATTTATGATCGTCGGCTTTTGCCCCTAAAATAAAGTGACAGCGTGCTTCTTTTAAAGCTTTAATGTGAGGTGCATTAGAGGAAACTCCATCCTCCACAATCGTTGTGGGCATATTGGGATAACGTGAGCGGTAAGTTTGCAGCCAACGTTTAGCGGCATTGCGTTCGCAATCATTCTTAAGAACGCCATCTTTTTTACAAATAGGCTCAAACAAGACTGGAAACACATGCTTATGGTATGGGTTCACAATGGAGCCAACCAACATTTGATGCTCATAAAAACACACTGCCATCTCGCAATGTCCGTTCACAACCGTTCTCACAATGAATTGACGGCGAGGAAAAGAACCCTGTCCCATCGCTTCGTGCCCATAAAACCCCAAACTTGCAAAGCTTGGCTGCGCTGGAAAACACCGATAATATCGTGAATTGCTTGTTTAACAGGGCCAATGTCTATCTTATCCAAACGTTCCCGCATGGTTGTATCACAAGGAACACCTGTCAAATCATAAAGAGACTTAATGTTGAGAATTTTATCCTCATCACGGCAGGCTTCATCAAACTTTAAAAGCGAGGGGTATTTCAGATGAAACATCGCAAAGGCTGACAGCGTACACTCCGTTGCCGTATAGCCCTTCTTAGGCGGTGGTGGCAATGATTCTTGAAAAGATCTTCGTATCGTGTCCACTAAATAACTGGGACGAAAACAGGAGCGGGTTGAATACATTGCTACCTCCAAAGTGGTAGCCAACTTGCAAAAAAATTATCACAACATCCACGTAATTAATCATTTTTTTGCTGTTCGGGAATCGCTGACACCCTCTAAATATTTTCAGCGGGAGGGGCTGCGAAGAAACCTTGACAAGGGTTAATGCCTATAGTAACTAAATACTATAATGATGTTTAGTTAGCCGAATTAATCTTTAAGGATTGCTTATGTATACATTGTGTATTTTATTGTTAGCACTTTTGAGCGTTGGTACCTCTTTGTTAGCTCCTGCCCATGCGAGTGATTTCGGAGAAGGAGAGAGGCATTTTTTAGATAGAAAAGCGGGTGCATTAAACTTCTTCAGAAAAACCGCCGCTGTTTCTATTAAAAGAATACGTATTGCAAGGAGTGAGCTTTCTACTAAACAATCCTCCGTACTTTTAACTTTTATGCCAAAAGTTCTACTCGGTAACATTGGTATGTATCTTTCTTGGACAGATATTACTTCTCTTAGGACATCCTCTACGACAGTTCATCTTGATCTCTCTTTAGTCAAATGGTCTTATGCGCGCCTTTATCGCCAAAGAATTCCTCAACACCTCACAATCTCATTATATCAGGTTCTTACTTGCATCAGCAAAAGCCTATGTCGATCAGCTCTTTTACCTGATGAGCATGAGTTAGGGTTTATTGCAGCTGAGTTAGGGAAAGATCCTAGGTTTAATATTGCTGTAGCCTTCATACCCGCAATTCGAGGAGATGAAGTCTCGACTTTTAAAGAATTGACAGTATTAGCAGAGCATGGGGACCAGGAGGCTCAAAAGAAAGTCAATCAGGCACTCTACGAAGGAGCTTTAGGTCAAGGAAAACGCTCCGAGAAGGATAGATGGAAAGAGCTTAGAACCATCGCTGCCGCTGGTAACGCTGAAGGAAATCAAGACGCTCAAAAGTATGTTAATAAAGCTATATACGAGGGAACTTTGGGTCAAAGCGTACGCTCTGAAGAAGATAGATTTGAAGAGCTTAGAACCATCGCTGCCGCTGATAACGCCGAAGGAAATCAAGACGCTCAAAAGCTTATTAATAGCGCTCTATATGCTGGAAGTCTTGGTCAAATAGCGCGTCCCGAAGAGGAGATATTTAGGGAGTTGAGAACTGTCGCTGCTGCTGGCAATTCTGAAAGCCATCAACACGCTCAAATGCTTATTATTCAGGCTATATGTGAAGGAACTTTAGGTCAAAGCGTACGCTCTGAAGGAGATAGATTTAGTGAGCTGAAGGCTATCGCTGCATCTGGTGCTTCTAAAAGAATAGTGCAACATATCCAAAAGGTTATTAATCACGCTATATATATTGTACTTCCTGGTCAAAAAGCACAACTCAAAACAGAGAGATTTGCCGAACTAAAGGCGATCGCATCAACTGGCACTTCTGAGGCGCATCAAAATGCGCAACAGTATATCAATCAAGCTCTTTATGATGGAAGTCTTGATCAAAAAACACGACCCACAGCAGAGAGATTTGCCGAACTGGGGGCGATCGCAGCAACTAGCAATTCTAAGGCAGTGAGTCAACACGCCCAAGACCTTATCAATGAAGCTTTTTATAGCGGAAACCTTGATCAAAATGCGAGATCTGAAGAAGATAGATTTAGTGAGCTGAAGGCCATTGCCGCCCTTGCTGCGTCTGACAGCCATAAAG
>JBAWWF010000105.1:0-4396 GCA_037146895.1 Alphaproteobacteria bacterium
CACGACAGATGTTCGGTTCAAGGCACAAGCTTGGATTGAGACTTTTGGTTCCAGATCGTCAAAAGAGGTGGGATCGCTCTTCAATATGTTACTCAAACCATTGCAAACAGCCTTTGGAGCAGCAGCAGGAAGAGCTCACTATCTCGCATTAAGTGGCGCCATTGGGTTTCCGCTACTGGCATTATGGCTAGTGGTAGCCATTTATTTAGGGAAAAACTTTCGTAAAGCTATCGAGGAGGAAAAAGTCATCTGTTAAGTAATTGTTCAAGAGGGTGAATAATTAACCTCAGCTCTGGATAATAAATGACTAGGAATGAACCATCATCTCCACTTGTCATGCCGGAAATTAGATTTTCTTGGGATCACATCGTGATCCCTTTAGAAAATCTTATTGTCCGGTACCCAGGGTAGTGCTGTTGCTCCTAGGTACCGGACAGTAACAAAATAGGGCATTCGCTTACGCTCATTGCTATTTTGTAACTTCCGGTATGACAGCGGGGAACGTATTCTAAACCACTATATTATCCCGAACTGAGGTTGCATATAAAAAAAGGCTCCACCGAAGTGGAGCCTTTTCTTCTTGTAGACGAAGACTTGGTTATTCGACAACAGTGACTGCTGTACGATTTTGTGCCCAAGCTGACTCATTATGTCCATCAACTGGTGGCTTACTTTTGCCATAAGAGATGGTTTGGATGCGCTTGGAATTAACTCCGAGGTGTGAAAGATTCTTTTTCACAGAAGCTGCACGATGTGCGCCAAGAGCTTGGTTATATTCAAGTGTACCACGCTCGTCACAATGACCTTCAACGATGATATTTGTGTTAGCGTAGGTCTTTAACCATCCAGCTTGAGACTTGAGAGTCTCGTGAGCCTCAGTTGTTAAATTACTCTTGTTAAGTGGGAAGAACACCCGATCCTTGATGTTCAAACGGAAATCCTCAGCGGTGCCAGGTGTCGGAGCTGAACCTATGATTACGTTCTGGTCTTCTTGACCACATTCGCAACCAGCTAATAGTGCTGCACCAGTGAGTATTGCTAGAAGTTTCTGTTTCATTACTCTATCCTTTCAATATCTTACTAAATATATTTAACCACCTAAAAGTTAACAAAGTCCTACCGTACAAGAAATTTAAAAGTTACTGTACATTTAAGAAAAGATTGACCTGTAGGTAAAATGCCACAGGCTATTGTACAGAAATCTCCGAAAGTAAACGTGACCAGGCACCATCTGAGGCATCGTGGGGAGTGTTAACTTTTTGCAGATTATGTCCGGTTAAATTGACGCGATATAGGTATGGCCTCGCTCCTGGTCCTTTTTCCATGGTGAATATCAGCTCGCGACCATTAGCAGCCCACACTGGGGATTCAACTAGATAACCATTGATAATGGTCCTTTCATCAGAGCCATCTGGACGCATAACTCCTATATAAAAAGATCCCTTTTCAAACCTAGTAAAAGCAATCCAATCACCGCGTGGCGACCAAACTGGTTGGAAATATTTACCAGACCCAAAGCTAATCCGTCTAACGTTACCGCCATTAGCATCCATGACAAAAATATTGACGTTTCTAGAGCTGCGGTTATCTGTATCAGCATCACCATCGCCGCGATCAGATATAAAGACAATGCTCTGACCGTCGGGAGAATAACAAGGTGATGTGTCTATAGAGGTATGCTTTGTTAAAGCTTGCATTTGATTGTTGCGGATATTCATCGTATAGATGGCACTGTAACCTTCTTTTTCAAGACTCATTACTATCGAATCGCCATCCATAGAAAAGCGCGGTGCAAATGTCATCCCCTCAAATCGTCGCAGGAGCTTATTTTCCCCCGTTGCAATATTATAAATATAAACGCTGGGAAATTTGTTTGCGTAGGAAAGATAAGCTATTTCCATCGTTGAGGAAGAAAAGCGCGGCGTCACAACCAAATGCTTGCCATTGGTTAAATAGCGTGGGTTATGACCGTCCAAATCCATAATAGCAAGGCGGCGCACGCGTCCTTTGCCTTTGCGACCACTCTCATCAATAAAAGCAATCTGGGTATCAAAATATCCTGACTCGCCAGTAACTCGCTTATAGATAGCATCGGCAATCATATGGGCAAGCTTACGCCATTTTTTTGGATCACCCGTGAATGACAGCCCTAACATTTGGGTCCCTGAAAATGCATCAAAGAGGCGAAAATCGATGCGAACATTACTGCCCTCAGACACTATTTGCCCAACAAAAAGCAATTGCGCATTTACTAAGCGCCAGTCGGTAAATCTGGGCTCTTTCTGGAGGGAAATCGTATCTTGAATAAAGGCTTTTTTATCAATAAGACGAAAAAGGCCCGAGCTTGCAAGATCATTGCCAACAACCGTGGCAATATCAGCTCCCAGCGTTGTGCCATCAGCACTAAGAAGATCCGTAACCGCAATCGGCGTAGGATCAACCTGACCTTGAGTGATTTCAATCTTCAAGGCATGACTTGGCTGTATGAATGACAAAAATAAGATAACTACCCAGGTCATACTCAAATACCGTGAGGATGAAAGATTTCTGGATTGCCACGCTTCGCTCGCAATGACGGATCGGGTTCTTGTTCTCCATTCGTCATTGCGAGGCTGCGCTAGCAGCCGTGGCAATCCAGGTTCTTTTCTTCGCAACAATAGACCTGAGTAGTTATAAAATAAGATAAAAAAACAAATTAACATATTAGAGAATTCCCTTTGATTCTCTAATAATGTTAATTTATATTAGTGCAGCACGCAAGTACCTTAAAAGTGCATGTTAAACTTCACAAGCGCAACATGAGCGTTATGACGTGGAACAGCCAAGCTTATTCCGTTAACCGAATTACTATCGGGATAAAATGCAGCATTTGATCCTTTAAGATACATTTCGTAACGATAGGCAAGGCCGATAGATGTCCTTTTTGAGTCATCTAAAGCAAACGTCACGCCTGTACCTGGTGCAAAACCAGCACGCAATCGGCTTAAAATCTTAGTAGTAATATCGTTCCCTTGCGAGCTCCATTTCGTAACCAAGAGTGAGCCATTAACCTCATAAGCTGTGCGCCCTGAGACTACCCCACCACGTAAGGTTAACACACCCGTAAAACGCCTTTTAACAGTTCTAATATCGCTATCATTAAAAACATCCGGCTGAATCTTATTCCCGCTGTTAAAAGCGTAGTTTACTTCGAGGCCGCTTCCTAGAAAAGTATTACCGGAAATCATAAAGGCATTATTAGAAACAATGCGATTATAATCGATGTGAATGCCAGCTGTTGGTGTGTTATACACAGTATATGCTGCCACCTTTGATTTATTGGCTTGATAGCCAGCATTAAAACCACCAGACAGACCATTCATAAATGTCGTCCTTGGTGTAATAGCATGCGCTACAGTAGTTATTGCTATTACGACACCGACTAATAAATATTTTTTGAGCATTTTACCTTCTTCAATCCTTACGAACGTGAGACCAAACACATCCATACCTGAAATTTTACTTTTTAGCAACCGTAAGCTCTTAGATCAAAATCACACTTTGTCTAAAAGTTGCAAAAAAGCAACAATAAAAATTTGAGGGGCAAGATACCTTGCCCCTCAAAATCAAACAGCTTTTGTTATTGTATGTGGTAGGAAAGCTTCGCGAAGATATTATGGCTGTTGATAGATTCTTTTATTTTGCTTCCTTTAAATTTCTGATAAATCTCATAGCGATAATTTAAACCAGCTGAAACATTTTTGGCCACTGCAAATGTCAAACCAACACCTGGCGCAAAACCAGTTAGTGTCTGGCTTTCATTGAAAGATTCTTGAGTCGTCTTTGTAGACGTTGAAGTGGTTGTTGTTTGATTCCAATTGGCTGATCCTTTAAATCCAGACACTATAACAGCGGCATTTACATTAAAAGCGACTGGTCCAGAAACAACGCCAGTGCGAATGGTGAACGCGCTTGAAAGTTTTTTCCCAAATTTTAAGTTTGCACCACCACTTTGAGTTTTTTTGTCGGATAGGCAAGAATTTATATCAAAGCCTACGCCGATAAAAAGAGGATTAGAAACAAGATGATTGTAGTCAATATGGGCACCAATAGCTGTGCTGTCAAAATCAATATCTTTTGCACTTATTCCAGGAACATTATTAACACGAATATTATTAAGTTGATAACCGGCATTAACGCCAACGGAAAACCCATTGATGAAAGATGCAGAAGGAGCCCTGGAGGCGGCTGCCATTGGGATCGGGGCTGACTCTGCAATTCCTACAGTAGCTGCACTTAAGATCGCGGCTGCTAATAAATATTTTTTTACCATTTTTATTCTCCATATAATTAAAAATTTGAAACAATCCCATGAATAAAGAACAGCAACAGAGTTTTCAACAAAATATCATGGGCT
>JBAWWF010000106.1:0-4380 GCA_037146895.1 Alphaproteobacteria bacterium
GGTGATGCCTCTTTTTTGCTCAAAATTTATCAAATCAGCTCTCGGGAATTGCTGAAGTATCAGCACAACTCTTGCCTTGCCAACCTGTGCGTGTTAATAATCTCAGGGTAAACCATGGAAGGTTTGCAATGCTTCTCGCTATAGAAGCAGGGCCGCAATTATGGCCAGCGCCATATGTCAATAAAATGGGTGGCGTTTGTTCTGGGTTATCTTGTTGAGTTCTGCTGCTCAATAAGGGGTGTATCGTATTTGTCCACCATTTTTGATTACGTATCTCCACCTCTCTAGCAATGTCTTCGCCTTCTTGACCATCAAAGCAATTTTCAAGCAATCCACCCTCTAGATACGACATTATATATGGCTCTTCAAGCTCGACTTCGTCCAACAATGGAATGTGGAGTATTGATGGTTTTGGGATCTTTGGTGCACCACGTAAAGGATTTGCTTTTATGAATTTATTAATTTCCAATAAAGTTCTTTGAAAGTCGGATGTTCTTTCTTTTTTTTGTGTCTTTAATTTTTCCCATATAACAGAAAGTATGGCCATAGACTGCTCGTTAGCGGTTTCAAGAAATCCAATTTTTCTTTTAGCAGCCTCAAATATATTGCGTATAGCATAATCCAATATTAGCGTGGGAGTGGTATATGTTGTAAAGTAAATCTCGTCTGCATTGCTCCTTTTCACTTCCAACAAGTAATCATAAAGCATACATGGATCCAATTTGTTTAACTCTCCTTGGTTTAACCCTCCTAAATTTTCTATTTGAGATCGCACTAATGGGTCTAGCTCTGCTGGCCAACTGCTGTATTTACTTCTTGCGTCTAATGCAAGCTTTTCAAAATGTTGATTCCAGAAACGAAGCGTGTATTCATCCGCGTCCTTAACATTGTTATTAAACCACTGTTTGGTAAATGCTATCTCTCTTTCTATAGCGACCTCTATATCAAGCTGAAGTAGGTTTTTTAGCACGTTGTTGGACAATAAAAATTCCGTGAATTCTCCAATTTTCAATTTGCGTTCAAGCTCGCAAAAGAATTGACTGCCCTCGGTATCCGCTATTTCTTTAATCTGATCCAGAATATAGGGCGGAATCACTTCTAGGGGCAGATCATGCACGGTCGGAAAAATGAAAACATTCAGTGGGCATCCATTATATTCAACTCTGTAAAAGGTCGGCGCGGCACGCTCTTCGAAGAATTCTCTTCTAATTGCACGCGTGTAAGGAATCACCAGCGCACGATGGTCCAGTAACTGGCCTGCGATGGGAGATATGAAACCCCCGATAAGCATAGCAGCCTGTGGTGTGACTGTTACAGAAAGATGCCCACGCTCCTTATGCTCATACTGTCCGTCATCGGCGGCTTGTAGCGATGGTAAGAAAAAGGTGTTAATCGTTAGGCATATTAATAATTGACAAAACAACTGCATGTCTCTCTCGTCTAATGTGATTGTTTTGAAACTCTTTAATCATTTCTATACCCACAAACCGCAAAGGTCAAGTTTTAGAAGAAGGTTAGGCCAAAAATGTTCTAACAAAGTTTTCCAAGAATGTATTTAGCAATTCTTCATTCTCCTTGCTTAAAACACCTGAATTATGGATATCGTCTAAAATTTGCTCGTGATTAAGGCGCAGCATCTTTAAACAGGTTTGCTCAAAAAACGCAATCTTATCCACTGGGATTTTATCCAGGAATCCGCGCACGCCAACGAAAAGGCTGATGACTTGCTCTTCAATGCTAACGGGCGCATTTTGGGCTTGTTTTAGCATCTCCGTTAAGCGGATACCGCGATCTAAAAGACGCTGCGTCGTTACATCTAAATCGGAGGCAAACTGGGAAAAAGCGGCCATTTCACGGTATTGCGCTAACTCAAGTTTAATCCGACCAGCCACCTGCTTCATGGCCTTGATTTGCGCAGCCGACCCTACGCGACTAACCGATAGCCCAACATTGATGGCGGGACGAATACCTTTGTAAAACAACTCGGTCTCCAAAAATATTTGCCCATCCGTAATCGAAATAACGTTGGTTGGGATATAAGCCGACACGTCGCCCGCTTGAGTCTCAACAATGGGCAGAGCCGTCAGCGATCCACCGCCATGCTCCGAGCTCAACTTCGCTGCCCGCTCAAGCAAACGTGAATGCAAATAAAAGACATCGCCAGGATAAGCTTCACGCCCGGGAGGACGCCTCAGCAACAGTGACATTTGGCGATAGCTAGCTGCGTGCTTCGATAAATCATCATAGATAATCAGAGCATGCATGCCATTATCACGAAAGTATTCGCCCATGGCACATCCAGCGTAGGGAGCCAAGTATTGCAAAGACGCTGGGTCTGAAGCCGTTGCCGCCACAACGATTGTATACTCAAGAGCCCCCTGCTCTTCCAATGTCTTGATAATATGGGCAACAGAGGATCGCTTTTGCCCAATCGCCACATAAATACAAAAGAGCTTTTTGCTATCATCGCTACCTTCATTCGTGTGCAGTTGATTAAGTATTGTATCAATGGCGATAGTTGTTTTACCGGTTTGCCGATCACCAATAATGAGCTCACGTTGGCCGCGGCCTATGGGGATAAGCGCATCAATGGCTTTTATGCCTGTTTGCATCGGTTCATAAACAGGGCGGCGTTTAACGATACCTGGTGCTGTGGCATCAATGTGGCGGCGTTCGGTGCATTCAATGGGACCCTTGCCATCAATAGGGTTTCCTAACGCATCAACGACACGCCCTAGTAATCCTTTACCAACGGGAACATCAACGATGGAACGCGTACGCCGGACAACATCTCCCTCGTGAACGGCACTCTCATCGCCCAAAATCACAACGCCGACATTGTCGGTCTCCAGGTTTAAAACCATTCCTCGCACGCCTGAGCCAAACGCCACCAGCTCACCTGCACAAACATTTTCTAAGCCATAAACACGGGCAATGCCATCACCAACCGATAGCACCTTTCCAACCTCAGCAACATCGATCTCAGTCTTAAATTCCTTGATCTTTTGCGCAATTATGGATGTGATTTCTGCCGCCCGCAGTTTCATTTAGGCTTCTCCCTCTATGTTATGTACCAGATGTGTCAATTGCCCCTTTAATGTAGCATCAATTACTTCGCTGCCGCACTGAATATAAACACCACCCAGCAACGTTGGCTCAAGTGTATAGGTCGCCTCCACCTTTGCTGCGTACCGTTTAGTCAAAATCGTTTCAAGGTGTTGCTGTTGCTGTTGCGAAAGAGGCTTTGCGGATTGAACGTCCGCACGAATGATTCCGGCAGCATCGTCAACGAGTGCTTCGTAAATGGTGGCAATGGGAAGCAGGAGCGGCAAACGCCCAGCCTCAAGCAGGACAATGATAAACCGTTGGAGAGTTTCCGCTAACGATAACGCTTTAGCCACAGCTCGCCAAATAGCAATTCTTTGCACCTTGCTTAAAAAATCATTCTGTAAAGTTTTCTGCAACAAATCATCTTCTTGGGCATAAAGAAGCACAAGAGATTTGAATTCTTCCCGCAACTGCTCTGTTTGTTGATCCGCCAGCCCCACCTGAAAAAGTGCTTTTGCATAACGACCAGGAAGAGAAGTCAACAGGCCTGCATTTACTGTAGAAATTACCACGCTATACCCCTCTCTTGTACTAAATACCACACTCCTGAGGATTAGTCTATCACCTGACCAGCAATTCCCGCTGAAGATTGATTGATTTTTTGGCTGTTTTAATGGCTAAGGCTGTAGCAATTATAACGAGCACTATATATAAAGCCGGCGCCAAAGTCGTTTTCGTTGTATACCATAGCCATAGACATATCGCTGGAGTGACTCGCCCCAGAGTAGCAGTACCTATGGCATTCCCCATGCCAACAAGAAGATATTGCTCAGGTGAATTAAATAACATTTTAGACCACAGATTTAGTGGACATAGAAAAATAATCCCCCAAATAACGATCCAAAACCGTACAAACGTGACATAGGGCAATGAGGCTGCATGTAACCCCTGGAAGAGAGGAATGATAGTAATAGCCAAGACCAGAGCGGCAGTCAACATTACTTTGGTTGCATCATATTTTAAGACTACACGCCCAAGCACAGGGATCATCACCATATCAAAAATGAGGAGTAGGGTATTAAACGCCATCATTGTTTCCAAAGAGACAGAGCTGATAAGCGGTACAAAGCTGTTCATAAAAACAAAAGGTAGCATATACGTCATATTGGAAAATATTGACGCCATAGCGATGCACAGGACATTGCTTCGATGATGCCATAAGGTCGATAAGCTCGAACCCTTCGATACAGTGCTAAGCACCTCCTCAGATCGAGCGGTGTGTATTAGCCATTCTTGAGTTATTGTTGATTTGCGCAAGAAATAGCCACTGAA
>JBAWWF010000107.1:0-4372 GCA_037146895.1 Alphaproteobacteria bacterium
GGCTTGGCGAGATTTATGGTCTCGCCGGAGCCTTGGCGAAGGCGGATCCAGGAATGTTTACAACCTCACACTGTTTGAGTATGACCTGGGGAGTTACAAAAAATCAATCAACCTCCAACGAATTGCTGGTCATTATGTATTGACATACGCGTTTGAATTAATCATTTATAAAGTGTGACAAATGTTTATAGAGAAGGAAAACCGCATATGAAGTTATTTTCATCCCTAAATCGCGAACAAAAGGAAGCGATAGGGCTTCTGCAGATCGGGACTTTCCTAGAGTATTTTGACTTGATGCTCTATATCCATATGGCCGTACTTCTAAATGAACTTTTCTTCCCAAAAACAGACCCGCAAACCGCTGCTCTTCTCGCTGCCTTTACCTTTTGTGCAACTTACGTTTTTAGACCCATCGGTGCTCTGATTTTTGGATGGATGGGCGATCATTTGGGCCGAAAATCTACAATCATTGTAACTACTGTTATGATGTCGATCTCTTGCGTTATTATGGCTAATCTTCCCACCTATGCCCAAATTGGCATATCTGCTGGTTGGATTATGTTGATCTGCCGTATGGTTCAAGGTATGTCCTCCATGGGAGAACTGATTGGAGCAGAAATTTATATTGCTGAAAGTATTAGGCGCCCTGCTTCCTATCTTGCCGTTGCATGCGTACACATTGCTGCTGGAGTTGGAGGCATGACCGCTCTCGGGGTTGCAACACTTGTTACATCATTTCTATTGGATTGGCGCATTGCTTTTTGGATTGGTGCAGCCATAGCACTTGTTGGCGCAGTTGCGAGAACTCGCCTTCGTGAAACTCCTGATTTTCTAGAAATGAAAAGAAAACAACTCGGTAAATCAATTGCAGAGTTACAGGCATTAGAAATACAGGAAAATCCAAACTCCGCCTCACAACCCAATCCAACCGCTTGGAGGGATCCCGTAAAACCTAAAACCTTATTATCTTACTTTTTAATTTATTGTGGCTGGCCCTTGACTTTTTATTTAGGCTTTATTTACTTTAACACGATGCTTAAAGAAAATTTCGGATACTCTGGCAACGATATCATAATGCATAATTTCCTGTTATCAGTGATTATGGTGCTTTCTATTACTTGTTGGGCTATACCAAGTGCTTACATACATCCGATCAAACTAATTAAGACTCGCGGAATCCTTGCTTTTGTATTGATGTTACTTATGCCATTTATAATTATGTTTATTAATAGCCCCATAGAATTGTTCTTATTGCAAGCGGGTATTATGATAGCAGGATTAGGGGTAGTACCAGCAGATGCTGTGGCTGTTTATCATCTGCCGATTGCGCGCCGATTCACCTATGCAAGCTTCTTATATGCGTTGACACGAACAACAATGTACATAATAACTTCTTTCGGACTAGTGTACCTTGGAAGTTACTGGGGCCATTTTGGACTTTGGTGTATAACCTTACCTATAACCATTGCTTATCTTTACGGCACGAAGCATTTCGAGAATTTAGAACGTAAAATAGGGATTTATCCAAATCTCTCCCGAGCAACAGCACCCTCGACACGTCAGGCTGCATAGAAAGGTTCACATGCACTTCGCGGCTATGCATTGTGCCATGACTGGTGAGTGACGGCTGATCGGATCGGTCATATAGAAGTTATTGATGGCTGGTTGAAATGGTACGCGGCTTAAGGTCTCTGGAGTGCATACTTCAAGAGTTTTCCACGCCGCAGGGGTTATCTCCCCCATGTCAGCAAAAATTGTATTTGTTGCCACCAGGCGTTGCCGCACCTCTTCTAGCGTCTTATATGGCAAAGGGTGACCTAGGACCTCTGATAGTTCACTGATGATCTTCCAGTCCTCCTTCGCTTCCCCAGGCGGTGCCACCGCTTTCGCTGTTTGTTGTGGACGTCCTTCAAGGTTTACATATGTAGCACTTTTCTCTGTATAAGCTGCCCCTGGCAAAATAACATCCGCCCGATGCGCTCCTGCATCACCGTGGTGACCCTGATAAATCACAAAAGCCTGCCCCAGATCGCGCATCTCCATTTCATCAGCACCCAGGAGATAAACAATTTTGATTCTATCATATTGTGCCACAGCACCCTTTTGCGGTAAAAATCCTAGGTCTAAGCCCCCAACACGCGAAGCAGCCGTATGTAATACATTAAAGCCATTCCAATCAGACCGCAGCATCCCGGTATCAGATGCAACCTTTTGAGCGAGAAGCAGGATCTCCCAGCCATCGCGCCGATTCAGGCTCGTAGGTCCTAGAATCAACATCGGTGCCTGCGATTGTGCCAACGTCTTTGCAAAAGCGTGGCGACCATCAGCAATATCTTTTAACGTTGCGACTGTGTCCCCTAGGTGCTCGTGATCGTAGTTGAGATCTAGCATTGGCCCAATCGAGGCAACCTTAAAGCCACCAGCCCGATAACGTTTATACAGCCGCGCGTTCAACAGTGCCGCCTCGTACCGTGGATTGGTGGAGATCAACAAGCAAGCATCCGCTCGCTCAATTCCGGCAATGGTTGTGTTAAAAAGATAAGAGCCGCGCGAACTACCATCTAACACCGAACCATCTTGGCGGCATTCAAGATGAGGGCTGCCCAACCGCTGCCAGAGATCCTTGAGGCTCACCATTGCTTCGCAATCCGCAAGATCGCCGGCAATAGCGGCAATCTCCGTGTTGGAAACGCCGACCATTTTATCTCTAATGGTTTGAAAAGCCTCGTCCCAGCTCACGGCTTTTAACTTGCCATTTTTACGAACGTAAGGGCGATCTAGACGCTGATATTTCAAGCCATCAAATGCATAGCGGGTCTTGTCACTAATCCATTCCTCATTAATGGCATCGTTAATGCGCGGCAAGATTCGCATAATCTCCTGCTCACGGCTATCGATGCGAATATGGGAGCCAACCGCATCCAAAACATCGATGCTTGGCGTGTGCGTAAGCTCCCATGAGCGCCCCTTAAACGCATACGGTTTGTTCGTCAGCGCGCCTACGGGACAAATATCAATCACGTTAGCCGACAACTCTGATGTCATAGAACGCTCAAGGTAGGTGGTGATCTCCATATCCTCGCCGCGCCCGAGTGATCCTATTTCGGGCACGCCAGCAATTTCAGTCGCAAATCTAATACACCGCGTGCAGTGAATACACCGCGTCATAATCGTTTTAATTAACGGCCCCATCTCTTTGTCGGCAACTGCGCGTTTATTGAGATCAAAACGGCTTTTGCCACTACCATACTCAAGCGTTAGATCCTGAAGATCACATTCTCCACCTTGATCACAAATAGGGCAATCGAGGGGATGGTTAATCAGCAAGAACTCTAAAACACCATGGCGAGCCGCTTCAACCTTTGGCGTGTCAGTATGAACCACCATGCCCTCAGACACCGGCATCGCACAACTAGCAACCGGTTTAGGGCTGCGCTCAACCTCTACCAAACACATCCGACAATTACCAGCGATGGAAAGACGCGGATGATAGCAAAAGTGCGGGATTTCAATACCTAGCTGCTCGCAAGCTTGCAGTATCGTAGTTCCTGGAGCTACTTCAGTGTCTTGGTTGTTGATTTTGAGATTCACCATTCCTGATTCCTGACTCCCGATTCCTGTATGCGCGCTTCGATCTCTTGGCGAAAATGGCGGATAAGCCCTTGCACAGGCCAAGCGGCAGCATCTCCTAGAGCGCAGATGGTGTGTCCTTCAACCTGATGCGTTACTTGTTCAAGCAGATCGATATCACTTGAACTCCCCTGCCCTGCGGCGAGGTTCTCCATCATCCGCCACATCCATCCAGTCCCTTCGCGACACGGTGTACATTGGCCACAGCTTTCAATCATGTAAAATTTCGACAAACGCGCAATCGCTCGAATGATGTCCGTAGATTGATCCATTACCATCACTGCGGCAGTTCCTAAGCCGCTGTGTACTTGTGCAAGGCTATCAAAATCCATTAACACAGTATCACAAATTTCTTTGGGGATAAGTGGCACGGAAGAACCACCAGGGATTATCGCCTTTAAATTATCCCAACCTCCACGCACACCACCAGCATGCTCTTCTATAAGCTGGCGTAAGGGTATTCCCATAGCCTCCTCTACATTACATGGCTTGTTAACATGGCCGGAGATAGAAAAGATTTTCGTGCCCGTATTATTGGGACGACCGATGCCAGCAAACCATGCTGCACCACGCCGCAAAATGGTTGGCACCACCGCAATGGTCTCCACATTGTTCACGGTTGTCGGGCAACCATAAAGGCCGCTTTGCGCCGGAAAAGGTGGTTTGAGACGCGGCATTCCTTTGCGTCCCTCAAGGCTCTCAAGCATCGCCGACTCTTCGCCGCAAATATAGGCACCAGCAC
>JBAWWF010000108.1:0-4338 GCA_037146895.1 Alphaproteobacteria bacterium
CGAATTCCGGCTTGTATCAAACGTTCTTTTTGGGCATCGGTTGGCGCAAAATCGGCAACGATATCCAACAGGATGCCTAACAACAGAGCCGCTTTATCCCTACTCCCTATATCCAGTTGCAAATCATCGCCCTCCTCGATATCACACAACAAGCTCAAGCCAGCGAGATTGATTAAGGAGCCCAGCTGAATTAACAGCCTCGTTCTGGCGCGCCTTTCTGTGTCGTCAGTTTTGGTCATCTTGTTCCTCCATGCTGTTAATTCTGATTGCAACCTTTTGATGCGTTGTCCTAGCTTCATGAGCTTTTTGTGGGAAGGCACTACGACACTTGCGGAGAAACTTCGCACCAGCTTCATGCCAGTCTCCTGTCTTTTCTGGTGTGTTCTTGTGAACATAGATCGCGTGAATGAGGGCGCCGATAATGACGGTTGCTGGCACATTAAATCCATCATGACGTTGCAGTGTGTGACCTAATTGCTGCACTATTTTTGCCTGGATGGCTTGCTCTGCTTGGCGGAGCACTACAATCTTCTGCTGCAATTCGGTCAATTTGTTGATGTTGGCGTCGGTTTTAGGGGCTTTAAGCATTTGATCTCCTTTTACCTAGCTTTACCAATATTTACTTACGTTTACTAATATTATTATACCAAAAAATAGGTCAAAAAACAAAGACTTAAAATCAAACGTCAGTTGGCAAAAAGCCAAGTGCGCACTAACGCGGTGCTACCGCTTGTCCTAGCCTGGCCGGCGGCTTATTGTGAATATTATGAATTTTGTGCATTTGCAAATAGGGCATGTTTCTCGCAGCACTGGACGCAGCTCCGTCCAGTCGGTGGCCTATATCACGGGCACAAAACTTGTCGAAGATCGCAGAGGGATTATTGCCGACTATCGCAACGTTAGGGGCCGAAACTCCGAAGAGGCACAAGAGGTCTTTTACCAGACGCTGGTGCCTGAAGGATCGGGCATTGACCCCAAAGACTTGTCTGGAATTTGGAATAAGTTTGAGAATTACGAAGACGAATATGCAGCGTTGCGCTATAAAAATCCCGAGACGCAGGCGCAATATATGGCGAATGCGAGAACCGCCCAAACTTACATTGCCGCTCTCCCAAAAGAGTTGCCGCAAGAACAGAACATCGAGCTTGTCCGCGAATTTACCAAAAAAAGATTTGTAGACCAAGGTCTTGTGGCAACCTATGCGATCCACTGGGAAAAGGGGAACCCCCATGCTCACATTCAAGTTTCTACACGTACAGTCTGGAATGGAGAAATCTCCTGGACCAAAGAGGTGTCCAGGGAACTTGCCTCGCCATCAGGAATCAGGGAAACAAGAATACTATTTGCAGAAATCATCAATGAGTATCAGGAAAGGGCTGGCATCCTTCACAAGGTTGATCCCCGTTCTTTTGCCGAACGGGGCATTGATTTACTGCCAACCCGACATAAAGGGTATATGGCGCATCAGTTAGAAAGGGAGGGCAAATACTCTCGCATCGTTGCTGATAATGTCCAAATTTCTGAAGAGAACAAGGCCAAAATTGCCGACAATCCCCAAATTATTCTCAAAGAACTAACCTCAAAGCAGGCGACTTTTTCTGAACTCGATGTCGTGCGCTTAACCCAACAACGGCTGAAGGATGACTCGGGAATTTTATCCGAGTATGTCATTGATGCGGTTATGAAAGAGGCGGTAGCAGTTGGCATTGGCATTGATAATGTCAACAGATACACCTCAAAAGAGTATTTCGCGAAAGAAGAGAAAATCCTGGCATCATTAGCGAATTACGGTAGCAAGCAAGCTGCTATCCCTATTGATACAGATATGGTGGAGCAGTATATCGACGCCCAATCGGCTTCTGAGGACATCAAGTTTAATGAGGGGCAGAAAAATGCTATCCGCACCCTGTGTGGCAACAATCAGTTATCGGTGATGGTTGGCAGAGCTGGTACTGGTAAGACCACTGCTCTGAAGGCGGTGGTTGACTTGCATTTACAGGCTGGCTACGAGGTTTGGGGCATGGCGCCCTCGGCTACGGCAGCGCATGAGCTTTGGAAAGGTGCTGGTTGTACCAGCGACACGATTGCCCATCATGCCTATCATTGGCATAAATATCATGAGACGGTAGACGACAAGGATCAAACCTCAACTGCCGCCGATATAGCGAAGCTTGCCAAACGGCTTCCTGACTCTAAAACTCTTATCTTGGTTGACGAAGTTGGAATGGTTGGCGTTGGCGGGTGGGATCAGGAGATTCCCGGGGGCTGGGACGCCCTGACTAAAACCATTGATATGACCGGATCAAAACTTATTACAGTTCTCGATAATCATCAATTCAAACCTGTTGATGCCGGGGACATTGGTAGAATAGTTGTTGAGAGAGCTAGGGCGAAGGTTGACGCCACGCCACTGTGCGAGCTTGTTGATATTATCCGGCAACACACTCCCTGGATGAAAGAAGCATCGAATCAATTGGCGCAGTTGAATACGGCAACGGCACTGGAGATGTATGACGCCCAAGGGCATATCCAAGAGCATAAAACGGCAATAGAGGTTTACGAGGATATGGCCGGGCAATACCTGCGCAACATTACCCGCGACCCGAGTTCTCAAGGCATTGTGTTGGCTGCCACTAATGAGGAATGCCAGAAGTTAAACCGCGAGATTAGGGGAGTCCTTAAGACCAACGGCTTATTGCCACAAGAAGACTCGTTAACCATAGGGGAAGACGGGTACGCGGTTGGCGATAAAATCGTCTTCACTAAAAATGATCGTAACTTTAACACCAAATTAACTCGTGGGCCGAACCTCGGCTTGGGGTCGATCCTTGACCAGATTGCATCACTCGTCGACGGTGATGATAGCAAATTCTTTGTCCGTAACGGACTGCAAGCGGTCATCGAATCTATTAAACCGTGTCGGATAAGGGATCGCTTCGCAAAAGATGATGCAGGCAAAGCAGGCTTTATTGATACGTTTGAGATTGTGGCGCGGGTTGAGAATGAGGATGGGCGGCCCCCAGCCGAGGTTCGGCATCCTGACAAAGTTCGGTTTTATCTCCATAATTACCGGGAGTTTACTCACGGCTATGCGGTAACCGGCCATAAAAGCCAGGGGATGACGCTTGATTGGTCTCTGGTAAAGCTGTCTAAATTTATGGATGCGTATGCCCTTTATGTGATCCTGACCCGTCATAGATACGATACGTCTGTCTATTACGCAAAAGAGGATTTTCCAGATTTTGCGTCTCTGATTAGGTCGGTGGGTAAGGTGTCCCGTAAGGACCTGGCGATTGACTACACCATCCCTGATGAAAGTAAGGAGTATTGGTGGAACGTCCAGGACTATAAAACCCTTAGGGCCGAGATGGCGTCAATTGCAGCACTTGGAAGAGCCGCCGCAGAGCAATCCGAGAGGGAAGAGATTTGGCGAGACTACCGCAGGACCAAAGCCGAAATAGTGGATTTAGCCAAGATCATTCTAGGAGATCGAGATAACCACAGGGACTTTATTCGCCAAGCTGGTTTAACCTTTGAGACTTTAGAGATTGCCGCCGGATTACGAAAACGCCCCTTAAGCCGTTTAGAGGTCGAAGCCTGTCTTGTCGTCGAGCAATACGCTGCGGCTGCCGTGGAATCTCGTGAATTGTGGAACATTATCCGGCGCACCCACCCCGGGCGTTTGGCAAAATCGCATCCTGAGTGGGAGAATTTTGAACAAGCCCGGGATAAGCGTGGGGTTTTGGCCAACCAAATCGCTTACAATCCGGTTTTGTATCAGTCATTCCTAAAAGAAACTGCGGAAAACCTTGGACGGCAATCGCCAACTGGTAGTACGGCAATTTCTTATAGTATGCGGACCGTGCAGTCACAAGCCGAGGCGCATCAATCTAAAATGCTGCAACAAGCGATGCTTAAAGAGACTGGCGTCGATGGTCGCCATACGGCTGATCCGCTAAAGCATGAGATGCTAAAAACCCTTATTGGTTATGTTGATGCCCGTGACTTCTCTGGGGCTATATGGAAAGAGCTTAGCCCAAAATTAAAAGAATTTGAGGGGACGCTTCTCAAAGACTCCTTTTCTAAAGCCATAGATGAATTTACCGAAATGCGGATTCTTAGAGATAGTATGGCCTTTAAAATCATTGAGAAACGGGAAGATTATGAGACACTAGCTTTGAAAATAGGAATCAAGCTGGATTTTGAGAAGTTAGCTGATCAAGCCACGCAAGCCAAGCGCGATACGCTCTTTAAGGCTTATATGGCCCCAGACTCAGAGATTGAGGTTAAGCTCAAAGCAGCTTTTGAGATCAATGCGTTGATGCAAGCCGAAGGTCG
>JBAWWF010000109.1:0-4337 GCA_037146895.1 Alphaproteobacteria bacterium
CGACGAACGTCGCAGCACGCTCCCCTCGAGCTGGGAAACCGGGCCGCACTTCATCACCTTGCCACTGGGCTCCGCGGCCGGTGGCCGCACGTGCCGAAACGCAAGTTCCGCTGTGCCGATGCGAATCATCGCGCCGTCGGTGAGCGTTTGGGAGGCGATCTGTGCGCCGTCGACCCACGTGCCGTTCTTGCTCAAGACTTGCCGATTAATCAAAACCGTTAACGCATCGGAACGGAGATCTTGTCCGATAATTCTGATGGTGATTTTGAGGCGTTCATGCGGTGTTTGTGGCACCGTGTACCAATCCGTTATAATAACACCGCCTGTGGCATCGGCAGACTGTAGCGGTAGAAAGGCAATAGTCTCGAGGCTGGCCTGCCAAAGGCACGCGTTAACATTGGCGACGGGAGTCTTATCAATACTGCGTCTTGCGCCTTTGCCAAAAAGCAAAAACTCTTCACCAAATGCATTGCCGAAATTGGATTTTCTTTCCTCTTCAATCGGCAATGGTGCAGGTGCTTCTTTTACATTACCACACCCTGACAAGACACAGATACAGCCTATGATCGGTAACCAAGAACCCAAGCCGCTTTTCTTACTATTGCTATACATCCATTATTTCACTTTCAAGGTTCACACTAGAACGAAAGTGCGATACCTGTCAATGTGACCACACCTTTGTTGTTGCCGATACCGTTGGTTAACTGCGATGCAGTTTGGGCATGAATAGCGCTAGCAAGTGCTACGGACTTGGTGTTGGTTGCTGTTTTAACGTAATCACTTTCTACATACAGCTTCAAGCCCTGCAACGGAGTTATACCAAAAGTTGCTGATGTTACGTTGCCGATAGCCTTGTTCACGGCATCAGTCTTGCGGAATGTTTTTTGGTGGCCGACAGCAAATTGGTAAGGCCCATCCGTGTAGTTAGCAGCCATGTTCCATGCTTTACCAGAGTTACCTTGCCAGGTATCCCCTAAGGAAACTCCACCAATGCTGAGCTTGTTATCATAAGGCAAACGTGACCGTCCATTATCAAGCCAACCACCACCTACTTGGAATTTGCCATAACCGAGAATACCACCCAGCTGGTAAGACCTCACGCCACGAACGCGTGTGCGGGAATAAGTTGATTTTGTTGTGTTAACAACATAAGAACGATCAAGAAGACCAACAGCACTCATTTTTACGTTCCAGTCTCCCATTGCACGATTATAGCTCATACCAAAAGACATACTGTGAACACCGAAAGGGCCATTATTATTGGAAGTATAAATGCTTGAGGTGTTACCTGGTGACGATATTGTGCCCGTCCCTGCCGTATTTAGAGGCTCCGCACCAAAGTGCGCAGTATTAGGCGTAAAGTCAAAAGCTAAGCGAATACCCTCCCATTCTGGCGAGAAGACAACAATCTTGGTAGCGTATTTGGTTTCACCAAGAGGGCGAAAGCCGCTGAAAACACCAGATGATACGTTAAAGACGCGGCTGTAAAGGCCAGAGAAACCACCTGTTCCACCCATTAAACGGCTTCCGTCTTGCAGAATACTACGTGTCACGTCTGGAGCTGCACCTAGCTGAACCGTTGCGCCTTTTTGCAACTCGATAAAATTCTGTGTAATGTATAGCTTCCCAGCTCCAGGGAGTGCCTCAAAAGTCATTTGGTATCTATAGCCTAGGCCTGACTCACTTCTGCCTGAAACGATAAAGTAGAGATCTGATAAATCATTGGCAAGGTGATATCCTGCTCCTTTGCCGTTGAGACGATTGCTTTGATTAACTCCCCAGAAGTTAACGGAAGTAAATCCGCTGATTTTTAGGGTAGGTGCTAAAGCCTCACTAGCTGCTTCAGCCTTGTTACTGGCCTCTTCGGTGCTAGCTTTCTCTTCGGTCTTAGCTGTGTCGGCGTGAGCTGTAGTAGTTACTGTGTCGGGGCGAGTTTTAGTAGTTACTGGGGCGGCGTGAGCTGTAGTGGCTACTAGAGTAAGGGCCAACGCAGCACTAACCAAAAATCTTGAGGTATTCTTCATCATGGCAGTCATCCTTGCTTGATATTTATCACATCTGCCACCTATAAAGCTCAAAGAAGTTTTAATATCAAATATTAACTGTAGATTAATTTTAGGTAAATAATTTCATGTGACTCTTGTGCCACACGTGAAAAAAATACCAGCAATTCACGGAGAACGCTAGGGCAAGCGGGGTTTATGTGGCCGTTCGCGCCTTACGGAGGCACGAAGTGCCGTCTCGAAGGGTGCGAGCGTTAGCCGAAGCAATCCAGTTCTTAAGAGATTGACCAATCGCGGTCCGGAAATTGCTGAAACAGTTTGACAAAAGATGGGTTTGATAGTATCAAAGGCTTAACGAGGTGTGTTTTTATTTAAGGGAAGAGAATGACGAAGCGTATTGCAGCAAAGCATAAAATTGATCGCCGACTGGGGGTTAACCTGTGGGGCAGAGCGAAGAGCCCTTTAAATGCCCGCAATTATGGCCCTGGCCAACATGGGCAGCAGCGTTCAAAGCCTTCGGATTATGGCATCCAGCTGCGGGCAAAGCAAAAGCTACGGGGCTACTATGGCAATATTGGTGAGCGTCAGTTCCGCCGTGTATATCTGGAAGCGGTGCGTCGTCGTGGTGACACCTCAGAGAATATGATTGAGCTATTAGAACGGCGCTTGGATGCGGTTATTTATCGCTTGAAATTTGTGGCTACTGTTTTTGCAGCACGTCAGATAGTTAACCATGGGCATATCACTGTTAATGGTAAGCGAGTCGACATTCCTTCCTATCAGGTGCGTGATGGAGACGAGATCTGTCTTATTAGCAAGATGAAGGAAAATCCCAATGTGGAGATGGCCGTTGCTTCTAGTGAAAGAGATGTTCCAGAATATGTAACAGTTGATCACAAGTCGATGACGGGGAAATTCCTGCGGGCACCTAAATTGACGGATGTTCCTTATCCGGTCCAAATGGAACCAAACCTGGTTATCGAGTTCTATTCGCGATAATTTAACTTATCAAAACAACTGTGAAAGTCCCCTGCAATGGGGATTTTTCATTTATAGGTGATATTTTTAGGTGAGATTGCTTTCATGAATCAACCAAAAGCTACTGATTTTCCACCTATCCCTAGAGCTGTATGGGTAATAGGTTGGGCGACTTTTCTGATTAACTCATCATCAGTGATGATTTTCAGCCTAAGTAGCATTTACCTCAATTCAATATTAGGTGTTTCTACGGGATGGATTGGTCTTTTGGAAGGGGTCGTTGAGGGATGTGCTTATGCAACCAGAATATTTTCGGGCGTCTTAAGCGACTACTTACGTAGGCGCAAAGGCATTATGTGCTTGGGCTATTTTATCGTCACGGTGGCTCGCCCTATGCTAGCTATTTCTTCCTCGTTTGCTGGGGTTTTTACAGCACGCATGCTCGATCGTTTAGGAAACGGTATTCAAGCGACGCCGCGCGATGCTCTGATCAGTGACATTGCACCACCAACCATTAAGGGAGAATGCTTTGGTTTGCGGGTGAGCTTAGCGACAGCAGGCTCACTTTTTGGTGGAGTTGCTGCTATTGCGGTTATGTGGTGGACAATGGATAACTATCATATGGTTTTCTGGATGGCTACCATACCGGCATTTTTGGCTTTTGTTATTTTAGTTCTTGCCGTTTCCGAGCCTGAACAAAACCTTCATCCTGCTGATCACAAGAAACGCCATCCAATTCATTGGTCTGATATTCCAAGGCTTGGAAAAAGCTATTGGATGATTATGGTTGTTGTATCTTGTTTTATGTTTGCACGAGTTGGCGAAGTCTTTTTGGTAATCCATGTCCACAAAAACTTTGGCTTATCACAAGGGTACGTTCCTTTCGTCCATATTCTTTATAATGCAACGTACGCTTTGTCCTCTTACCCTGTTGGTTGGCTATCTGATCGTTATAGTCGCTATACGCTTCTTGGAATTGGTATGATTGTTTTAATCATCACTGACCTTATTCTAGGGTTTGCGGAATCTTTGACAGTGGCGTTTTTTGGGATTGTATTTTGGGGCGTGCAAATGGGCATATCGCAAAGCCTATTCTTAGCTCTAGTTGCAGACCATGTCCCTGAAGACCTGCGCGGCACTGGGTTTGGGTTCTATTACCTGATTAGCTCAATTTCCGTTATCTTTGCCAGTATCATCGCTGGCGTTATTGCGGATAACTACGGTGAAGGTGCTTCATTTCAGTATAGCTCCATTGTCGCTTTCATATCGCTATTGCTTTTGATCGTAGTGCGCATTAGCAACGAAAAACGTAAGCAAAAAAATTGATTGAATTACTTTCGATTTTGCTGTGCAAGG
>JBAWWF010000110.1:0-4321 GCA_037146895.1 Alphaproteobacteria bacterium
GCGGGCGTTCTAACCTCGGCAATATTTTTGCCGCACTCTTTTTTCAATTAATTTCATGCGAATTCAACACCTATGAATTTACGCGCTTCACAAGGTTGCGGAAATTTTTTGTAATAAAAACTAACTGTACCTTAGAATTTTATAAATCCAACTTTTATTGGGGGATTTTCGTGGCCTTAATTAGATAAGAACAGGATTGATTAAATTATTAAGGATACTTAGACCAATGATAGATGACCTAAGTAAACATCGCTTATTAACCCGTAAAGAGGCGGCTGAGCTGCTAGGCGTGAAAGAAAACACTCTGGCGGTTTGGAAGACAACTCACCGACACATTATTCCGATAGTTAAAGTTGGTCGGTTGGTTAAGTATCGCCTTAGCGATATCCTCGCCTTTGTTGAAAAGCGCACCGAACATGCATGAGATGAGACTCCTAAAACATCAACTCGAAGGAAATCCCATGTTTAATTTGTTAAATTTTGCAAGCGTTGATATCGACGCTTTCGCCGCTATTTTAGATAAGGCTAGACAAGCGCACAATTTTTTAAAAAGCTTAATGGAAATCGCCGCAGAGAACAAACAGACCCACACGTATACGTTGATTTCTCAGGCAGACGCAGCAACGATTCTCGGCAAAACCCCCGCTTTCCTGGGGGTGCTAAGGCATCGAGGGAGTGGCCCTAACTTCTACAAAATCGGTGGCACCATTAGTTACGATATTAATGATGTCTTAAATTACCTCGAATCATGCCGCCACACGCCAACTACCACCACAATGTGTGAAATGTGTGTATTTATTCCCCAAAAACCCAAGCCAACAAGGAGTTAACCATGCACGATGAAAGAGGCGCACAAAGTGTTGCTTCGCTAAAAGATTGGCATCCCGAGGGCAATATTATCCCCATGGAATGGTTTACCCACCTTAAATTCGAGAATGGCAAACCCGACGTCAATGCTTGTCTTATTCTCGCCGACATCGTCTATTGGCATCGTCCTCAGCAAATAAGAGACGAAGAAACTGGGATGGTGGTCGAATACCGCAAAAAGTTTAAGCATGATCTCTTGCAGAGAAGCTATCAGTATTACGTCAATCTATTTGGCCTTAGCAAACGGCAAGTTACCGATGCGGTTTTAAGGCTAGAGACTAGAGGACTGATCCAACGGGTCTTTAGGATAGTTGAGACACCATCGGCCAGCATTCACAATGTTTTGTTTATTGCCCTTAATGTCGCAAAAGTGAGGCAGTTACAGGCTGGCGTGGGGGGTGTCACGTTGAAACGTGATACCCCCCACGCTCTATCGGGAGCCCCCCCACGTTTCAAAGTGATACCCCCCACGATAGAACGTGACACATATACAGAGATTACTACAAAGACTACTCCTCCTCCTCCTCCCCTTACCCCACCTCCTGGCGGGATGGGTGTACTGGATGAAGGCGAGGAAGATGAGGAGGAGGAAATGTCTGTGGATACGGAAGGGAAGACACCGGAGACATGGGAAATGGAGGAAAGCTGGGATGAAGAGGAGGATGAGGATGCTGCTATCGAAGCAGGAGCACAAGTGCAGGAGGATGAGGAGGATGAAGTGGCTGCTGAGACAAGAGAAGTGCCGGAAAGTGAGGAGGATGAGGATGATGAGGTTTGCCAAACCATGATTTTGGTTTGGAACGAACACGTGCAGCACAAACTTCACGGGTCTGGAGATGCTTTTCCAAGCAGCGAGCGCTACAAAAAGCTCAACAATTGGCGCACTACCTTTGGAAAATATATCGTTTGGGAGCACTACTGCGCAAAAATCGCCAATTGCCGCTTCCTCATGGGGGATAGCCCTAGCGGTTTCAAGGTCACCCTGGAGTGGGCGTTGAATCCGCGCAACGTCCACAAGGTCATAGAGGGCGCCATTTACGACAAACCACCGCCGAAGTCTAGTGATCGTTCTGGTTGTGCTGCTGCCCCGCCAACTTGGGATAGCCTTAAAGCCGAAATGCAAGCGCAGGCCTCCCTATGCTCCTACGACTATGCCCCTCGAAGAGCTTTGGGCGGTGGGGAGGGCGTAAGTCACTCGCCCCCGATACCCGGGGCTCCAAGCCTCGGGCAAAAATGGCTATCAGAATGGCTTGCGGTTGGCGAGGTTTTGAGTAAAACCATTGGATTCCCCGAATTTAAGTCCTGGTTCCTGAATGCTGTTTTAGTTGAATTTACCACTGAGTTTGCGGTCCTTCGGGTGGATACAGCGTTCATGAAAAAATACATTGAGACCCATTTTCAATGTGAGGTGGAGCAAGCCTTTCGCACTTTTTACCCAACCCTTAAAGAAATCAAGTTTCAATTTGTTAACCCCCAAGGAGAGAAAAATCATGTATAAATCACCATCGATAAACTATTACAGCAAAGGTGACACCTACGGCCGGACACACCAGCCTATTCGTGTCATTGAGAATTGGTTGTTGTGCCATCACTTAGCTTGTGTGGTTAAATACATTGCCAGAGCTGGGCGTAACGGGCCAATGCTGGATGACCTTAAGAAGGCCGAGTGGTATTTAGCCAGGGAACTGGCACGCTATCACAAAAAGTTTAACAAGTGCCATTTTGCCCTCATTGAGACAACCTCTATAAATCCTGCCGACGTGGTGAACGATTGGGAGTTATCTTCTCATTTGGGTGAGACCTTAAAAGCCATCAAAGCGGCTAAGAATCAAAGCTTAAAAAAACAATTACTCAAAAAAGCTCTGCACCACTTAAGGGCAGAAATTTCAATTCAGGAAGGGGAGATATCATGAATATTTTAGAGAAAGATATTACAAGGACTTGTGTCTGGGCCGTTTTAGCAGTTGCCGTGGCTTATGTTTTTGAGATAAGCGAGGCCCACGCAGTGGTACAGGATTTGAGAGCCCCCATGCAAGCTCTGAAAGCCGATGTCTTTACTGGCTGGTTGTGGGGCGTAAAAATTATTGCGGTTGCGGTTGGCAGTGCTTTTGCTATTGCCCATCAGTCAATCACACCATTTGGCATAGGGGCAGGTATAGGTGCCGGCATTCATTTCTTTGATGCCTATATTGGTAATGGAGATGCAATCCTCATATGATGCGCAAAAATCACGTCATTTTGAATCATGTAGATACACCGTTGCGTATCTTATTTTGGACAAAAGGAGAACTTCTGCTCTTTTTAGCACCTTCTGTGGCTGGTCTTCTGTTTGAGCAGTTAGTGATGGGCCTTTTGGTGAGTGGCTTTAATGTGTATATCTGCCGGCAGTATAAAAAGAAGTTTGGTAAAGGCAAGCTTTGGGCTGTGTTGTACTGGTACTTACCACAAAGGCGACAGAACAAAGGGTTTTCGCCATCTTATGTTCGTGATTATTTAGGCTGACCCCATGAAATTTTCTCTCAAACAAAAACGCATCTCTAGCTTTTCATTTCAACGCAACGTGCTTGCTGGGCTTTCGGTTGTGTTGTTAGTTGTCGTTGTTTTGCAAACGGTGCTTTTGTTTTTTAGATCAGAAAAAATCATCATCCATCCTCCAGAGCTTAAGGAAAGTTACTGGGTTGAGGGAAATCGTTTTGCTCCAAGCTACCTGGAAGAAATGGCGGCTTATTTTGCCCATTTATTATTAGACGTGACCGAAACAAACTTTCCTTACCAGTCAGAAATTGTCCTGCGTTTTGTAGATTCAGAACGGTATGGGTACTTTAAAACCAAGTTTTTGGAAGATCTAGAACGGATTAAGCGCAACAATATCTCCACGCATTTTCAGCTCGTAGAAACCACCATTATGCCAGCAACCCTTGTCGTAGAGCTTAGCGGAGAGCTTTTAGGATACGTAGCGGGCAAGAAAATCTCTCAAGACAGAGAAACCTATAAAGTTACGTTTCGTGAGCGTAAGGGTCGCTTATTTCTAGTGGGGTTTGATATTGTACACAGTTCAAAAAAAGAGGAGGTGAATCATGAAGACACGCATGTCGAAGACAACAATTAAAAGTGCACTTAGTGCCCAAGTGTTGTTGCTGTGGCTCTGCGGGGGCTTAATGGCCCATGCCGCTTCGCAAAATATCCCCATGGATGCTGGGAAGCGGGTAAAAGCCGTGATTGCGAAAGATTCAATGAATCGATTCGCCGTAGCCAATGATCGCATCGTCCAAGTCTTTGGCGATGAACAAAGCTATATGGCAGAAACGGAAAGTACCATAGGTCAAATCTTTCTAAAGCCCACGCTAGAAAATGGCGATAAACCTTTATCTCTGACGGTAATTACTGAAAATGGCATTGTCCAAGATATGACACTGGTTCCCACTGAACGTGATGCCGCAACGATTATTCTAAC
>JBAWWF010000111.1:0-4320 GCA_037146895.1 Alphaproteobacteria bacterium
CGCCTTTTTGGGTGTAAAATCAGTAAAAATGGGCTACGGAGGCCCACATATATGAATGATTACGGTTAAGAGTTCTTGAAAAATAAGCTCGGTGCGAGCTAGTATATGGTTAGCCATGGTTAATGCCTTGTTAAGTTTAAGTTAATCGTGGTCAGTGGCGTACGCGTGTTTAGAGCACTCGTGCGTCACGTCGCTAAAGCTAAGATAATCCGGCCCCGCAGGCTCGTAATAATGACCCCAACCTCAACAACTCCTTCACGTTATGGTAGTTGAATAAACAATGCAAGCACATTTTTTATTTGTGATAATTGTTTCGTAACTGCCCAGATATATTCTTTCTAAGAAAGATCCTGGATTGCCGCGGCTGCTAGCGCAGCCTCGCAATGACGGCGATGATACATTGCCATTATTACCAACTCTCAGCCGTCATTGCGAGGCCCCTCTTGGGGTCGCGGCAATCCAGGAATATTTGCAACCTCATGGTGTCTGAGCATGACCTGAACGATTACCCTTTTTATGAAAAACGTATTCTAACCCCACTTACACCAAAAAATTTTTGAAAACAAGAGTTGAAATTCGTTTTTTGCTGTGTTTGTATATAACTACATGTTGTGGGTGTGTCTTATAGAGCACACTACATTTTGTGCTTAAGACGTTGGAAATACAGAATTTTTTTAAGATCAGGAGAGCTACACGATGAAAATACGTCGCACATTTACTACGGCCGGAGAGTCACCTTACGCACGCGTGCCTTTCCGTTTAACCAGTAGTGAAATTCGCAATCCTGATGGTTCCATAGTTTTTCGCCAGGATGATGTTGAGGTCCCTGAAAGTTGGTCGCAAATTGCTTGTGATGTCTTAGCGCAAAAGTATTTTCGCAAAGCGGGAATTCCCCAGGAGCTGCAAGCTGTGCCGGAGGAGGGGATACCTGAATGGTTGTTGCGACGTGCGGAAAAACCAGGCAGCAAGAAGAGTGCTGAGACCAGTGCTAAGCAAGTGTTTGATCGCCTTGCCGGATGTTGGACCTATTGGGGCTGGAAGGGCGGTTATTTTGATACGGCTGAGGATGCCGAAGCCTTTTATGACGAGATGCGCTACATTCTTTGCCAGCAAATGGCAGCACCTAATTCACCACAATGGTTTAATACTGGTCTTCACTGGGCTTACGGCATTGACGGTCCGGCGCAGGGGCATTACTACGTCGATTACCAAACCGGTAATCTGACCAGGTCCCGTTCCGCCTATGAGCATCCACAACCCCATGCTTGCTTTATCCAGAGTATCCAGGATGACCTGGTGAATGAGGGAGGAATCATGGACCTGTGGGTGCGTGAGGCGCGCTTGTTTAAATATGGTTCCGGCACGGGAACTAACTTCTCGAATTTGCGCGGCGGCGGTGAATCTTTGTCCGGTGGCGGGCGTTCGTCAGGACTGATGAGCTTCCTGCGCATTGGTGATCGCTCGGCAGGCGCGATTAAGTCGGGTGGGACAACGCGGCGTGCGGCAAAAATGGTGATTGTCGATATTGATCACCCCGATATTGAAGAATTTATTTCCTGGAAAGTGATTGAAGAGCAGAAAGTTGCCGCTCTGGTTACCGGATCAAAGATCAATAAAATGTATCTTACAGCGGTGATGGAAGCTTGCCACACAGAAGAATTTACCCCAGAGTCCGAGGAAGATCGCTTTGATCACAAGGCCAATCCTCATCTTAAAACGGCAATCCGTGCAGCTCGCAGTGCCATGGTTCCCGAGAACTATATCCAACGCGTTCTGCAACTGGCCCGCCAAGGTGAAAAAGAGGTTGATTTCCCTGTCTACAACACCGATTGGGATTCTGAGGCTTACTATACTGTCTCCGGGCAGAACTCCAATAACACCGTTCGTCTAAACGATGCTTTTTTAGAGGCGGTTATTGCCGATAAAGAATGGAATTTGCTGCGCCGTAAAGGTGGCGGCGTTTATAAGACCATGCGCGCTCGTGAGCTGTGGGATAAAATTGGTCATGCGGCGTGGAGCTGTGCCGATCCTGGAGTGCAGTTCGATACAACGATTAATGACTGGCATACTTGTCCGCAAAGTGGTCGCATTCATGCGTCAAACCCGTGCTCCGAGTATATGTTCCTCGATGACACCGCGTGCAACCTGGCGTCGTTGAATCTCATTACTTTTCTAGAAGGTAGTACTTTTAATGTTGAGAACTACCGCAATGCGATTAGCTTGTGGACGATGGTTTTAGAGATTTCGGTTATGATGGCGCAGTTCCCCTCTCAAGAAATTGCTAAGCTGTCCTATGAATTTCGTACGCTAGGATTGGGGTACGCCAACCTCGGGGGGCTGCTGATGGCTCTCGGCATTGCTTACGATAGTGATCAAGGGCGCGCTATTGCAGGGGCACTGGCGGCGATTATGACGGGCGTTTCATACGGGACGTCTGCGCGGATGGCTAAGGAGCAGGGTGCTTTCCCTGGCTTCCAGAAGAATCGCAGCGATATGCTGCGGGTCATGCGCAATCATCGCCGCGCTGCCTATGGTGAAACTGCTGGGTATGAGGCATTAGCAATCGCGCCCGTGCCTTTAAAGGCTGAGGATTGTCCGATACCAGAGCTCATCCAGGAAGCCCGCAGCAGTTGGGACGAAGTGCTCAGGCTCGGCGAAAAATACGGCTATCGCAATGCGCAAACCACTGTTATTGCGCCAACAGGTACGATTGCTTTGGTTATGGATTGCGATACAACCGGTGTGGAACCAGACTTTGCCATGGTGAAGTTTAAGAAATTGGCTGGCGGGGGGTATTTCAAGATTGTTAACCGCATGGTGCCGCGCGCTTTGAATTATTTGGGCTATAAGCCTGAAGAAATTGATGAGATTACGCGTTATGCGGTTGGCCATGGTCATCTGGAAGGAGCACCAGGCATCAATATCGAGACCTTAAAGGCCAAAGGCTTTACCGATGAGGTCTTAAAAAAGATAGTAGAGACGCTAGTATCCGCTTTTGACATTAAATTTGTGTTTAATAAATGGTCTTTGGGCGAAGATTTTTGTCAGCAAGTCCTAGGATTTACCGCAGCGCAGCTCGATGATCCGACCTTTGATATCCTGACTGCTTTAGGTTTCACGAAGGATGATATCGAGGCGGCTAACAATTTTTGTTGTGGAACGATGACCGTCGAAGGGGCACCGCATTTGCGTGATGAGCATCTGTCTGTTTTCGATTGTGCCAATCCGTGTGGTCGCAAGGGCAAGCGGTTCTTGAGGATCGACAGCCATATCCACATGATGGCGGCGGTGCAGCCCTTTATTTCTGGGGCTATTTCCAAGACGGTTAACATGCCAGCTCAATCAACTGTTGCTGAATGTAATGCGGCGTACATGCTCTCCTGGCGTTTAGGATTAAAAGCGAACGCATTGTATCGGGATGGGTCAAAGCTCTCACAAGCACTGAGTTCCGCCCTTTTTGACCAAGAGGAGATCGAGCCGCTTATGAGTATGCCATCAACAGCGAAGGCGCAGATTGTTGCTGAACGAGTTGTTGAGCGCATTATCGAGAAAGTGATACCCTCCTCACAGAGGCGCAAGCTGCCCGCGCGCCGCCGCGGCTATACGCAAAAGGCTAACGTGGGTGGGCACAAGATTTATATTCGCACCGGTGAATATGATGACGGCGCGCTGGGTGAGATTTTCATTGATATGCACAAGGAAGGTGCAGCTTTCCGCTCGTTGATGCATAACTTTGCCATGGCGATTTCCATTGGCTTGCAGTATGGCGTGCCATTGGAGGAATATGTGGAGGCATTTACCTTCACGCGTTTTGAACCATCGGGCGTTGTTAGCGGCCATGATCGCATCAAAATCGCCACCTCTATTTTGGATTACATATTCCGTGAGTTGGCTGTTTCTTATATGGATCGCAATGATTTAGCTCACGTTGAGCTTGAGGATTTACGGCCCGATACCATTGGCGAAACCAGAGATTACCCGGCATTGATGGAAGAAGAGGGGGCCGCAGTGGCTATCTCCTCTGAAGCGGAAACAGGTTCTTTGGTTCCTAGCAATGTCTACGTTCTCACGGGAACGGGCGGACGGACCGATGTTGCGGGTGGCGGCACGCGTGTAGCGAGCGTTCGCAAAGCCCGCCTGCAAGGGTTTGAAGGAGACGCTTGCGGTGACTGTGGTAACTTTACTTTGGTGCGCAATGGTACATGCTTGAAATGCAATACTTGCGGCGCGACAAGTGGATGCTCTTAGGGGCAAGAGGACGTATCTAACCTCAGTTCGGGATAAAAAAGGCTTAAAAGTGAGTTGCTACCTCATACTTGT
>JBAWWF010000112.1:0-4266 GCA_037146895.1 Alphaproteobacteria bacterium
CTTTCTCTTTTATCCCGAACTGAGGTTAATTAGCAGAGGAGATTTTAGAGATGATTGAAATTAAAACTTTAACTGGCACAGTTGTCGGCAACTACAAAGACTACAACGAGCTTTGCGACTACATTATGGAGCAGGAGAACTTAAAGCTCCTAGCTCCCAATCCTGACCTTCGCAATTTGCAGTGGAGCTTTACGGTTTATGGTGAAAGGCAGACAGTAGCAATTAGCACCGGCGACTGCACGAAGCTATACCACGTCATCCCGACCCCCGAGGTTGATCTGGCTTCCTTAAAAGAACGGTGGTGCCGAGACTTTTGTACTGCTCATGACCTGGTGATCCAACCTAGTGAGAATTGATACTACAAACAGACACCTTGCAATATTTGTAATACGTGTTATATTTATCTATAGGAAGTTTGTGCATTAGAAATGGAGACGAATATGTTGGCTGTACGTTTATCGGAAGAGATGGAAGAACGCTTGACGGCTCTATCAAAGAGGACGAACCGTTCCAAAACCTTTTACGTAAAAAAGGCCCTAAAAGCCTTTTTAGAAGACGAAGAGGATTATTTGGCAGCGGAAGCAGCTTATAGCGAATACTTACGTTCTGGAAAGAAGGGGTACACTGCTGAACAGATAAAAGAAATGTACGATCTTGACTAGACTTGCTACTGCTCCCAAGAAATGGACGCTGATTTATTCTGAGAATGCCAAGAAAAACCTTGGTCAGCTTGATAAAGTTGTAAAACAACGGATTGTTAATTTTTTGAATAATAAGGTTATTGCCTCTGTTAACCCGCGCACTCTTGGCAAACCATTGCGAGGAAAGCTCAGGAGCTATTGGTCCTTTAGGGTAGGTGAGCACCGCATCATCTCCTATCTTGAAGACGAAAAGCTCATTGTTTGCGTAGTACAAATCGGTCATAGGCGTGAGGTTTACAAACACATCTAGCAGTACCTATTCTCGACAGTTGCATCATCGTCCAAAAGTGCCTAGAATTTGCCTAAGTTTGTAGTATACAAAGGATTTTAGGTGAAATGACGGCCGACTCTGACTCAAAGAAACTGCCGCAGACCAGGCGTGATTTTCTTTATCTTTCAGCAAGTGCCATGGGTGCCGTAGGCTGCGGTGCGGTTGCCTGGCCATTCATCAACAGCATGAATCCGGCCGCGGATACCCTCGCCCTCTCCAGCATCGATGTTGACTTGCAGGCGATACCGGAGGCGACAACCCGTACAGTAATGTGGCGTGGCAGGCCTCTCTTCATCCGTCACCGCACAACAAACGAAATCCAGTCAGCCACAACCACGCCGCTGAAAGAGCTGCTCGATCCGCAAACCGATGCCGAGCGGTGCCCCAGACCACAGTGGCTCGTCGTCATTGGTGTCTGCACGCACTTAGGGTGCATCCCCAACAAGCGCGAGGGCATGGCTCCGCTCCCTGGCACTCAAAACAACGAAACCGGAGGCTGGCACTGTCCTTGTCACGGCTCGGTTTATGACATCTCAGGGCGCGTGCGCGTTGGACCTGCGCCACGCAATCTCGAGGTGCCACCTTATCAATTCGTTAACGACACTACCTTGAGGGTTGGTTAAACGCATGGGCCTAATCAAATGGATTGACCATCGTCTGCCTATCTTCAGCTTCGTTAAGCATCATCTCGCTGACTATCCAACGCCGCGCAATCTCAACTATCTGTGGAATTTTGGCTCTCTTTCAGGGATTGTCCTGATCATCATGATCGCCAGCGGTTTGTTCCTTTCTATGCATTATGTCCCCCATGTTGACATGGCCTTCGATAGCGTTGAGCGCATCATGCGTGAGGTCAACTACGGCTGGCTCATCCGCTATATCCACATGAACGGTGCTAGCCTGTTTTTTATCGTCGTTTACTTGCATATCTTGCGTGGATTATATTACGGCTCCTATAAGCCGCCGCGAGAGCTTTTATGGATCATTGGGGTGATTTTGCTGCTCCTCATGATTATGACCGCCTTCATGGGCTATGTCTTGCCTTGGGGACAAATGAGCTTTTGGGGAGCCACAGTGATCACCAACCTCTTTTCCGCCATTCCCTTCGTTGGCGAATATATTGTGACCTGGTTGTGGGGTGGCTTCTCGGTGGATAACCCGACGCTTAGCCGCTTCTACTCGCTCCATTTCTTCATGCCCTTTGTTATCGTTGCCGTCAGCATGCTCCACCTCATAGCGTTACATCAATTTGGTTCTAACAATCCATTGGGCATTGACCGTAAATCACCCGAAGACACGATCCCCTTTCACCCCTACTACACCATTAAGGATCTCTTCGGGCTGTGCATTTTGCTGCTATTTTTCAGCGTCCTGGTTTTCTATGCGCCTAATTTCTTTGGCGAACCGGACAATTATGTTCCAGCAAACCCTTTAGTAACGCCACCACACATCGTCCCAGAATGGTATTTCTTGCCGTTTTACGCTATCCTGCGATCAGTCCCTAGCAAACTCGGCGGAATTATTGCTATGTTTTCCGCCATTTTTGTTTTGTTCATTTTACCATGGCTGGACACCAGCCCGATTCGCAGTGCCCGCTTTCGCCCATATTATCGCTATTGTTTCTGGTTGTTCGTGATTGATGTTACAGTCCTTGGTTGGGCTGGCGCCAAGCCACCTGAAGGAGTTTACATCCTCATCAGCCGTCTTGCCACCGCCTACTATTTTTTCCATTTCCTCATGCTCTTGCCCCTACTCAGCCGCTTTGAGCCGCGGTTGCCGCTCCCCATGAGCATTAGCCGACCCATACTTATGACTATGCTACTAATCGCTGCTCCTACAATGGCTTTGGGTGAAGAAGCAAAAACTCCGCCGAAACAGTCCTGGTCCTTCCAGGGGCCGTTTGGAACCTACAAGCGCGATGAGGCACAGCGCGGGTTAAAGGTATTCAAGGAAGTATGTTCAACCTGCCATTCATTGAAGCGCATTAGTTTTCGTAAGCTAAAGGATATAGGCTTTAGCGAGGCGGAAATTAAAGCATTTGCAAGCCAGCATGAAGTTATGGATATACCTAACGAAGAAGGGCAAATTTTGCCACGTAAAGCATTGCCATCCGATTATTTTCCCTCGCCATATGCTAATGCGCAAGCTGCACGCGCCGCCAATAATGGTGCCCTCCCCCCTGATCTTTCGGTCATTATGAAAGCTCGGGCGCATGGTCCAGATTATGTCTACGCTCTGCTCACAGGATATAGCGATCCCCCTCAGGATATGAAGCTTGGTGAGGGGCAACATTACAACCCTTATATGGACGGGCGGCAGATTGCTATGACACCACCGCTAAAGGCTGACCTCGTGACTTATGATGACGGCACGCCAGCAACCGTTGAACAAATGGCCCGCGATGTGGTGACTTTCCTGGCTTGGACGGCAGAACCCGAAGCCGAGGAGCGCAAACGCCTAGGGTTCAAAGTCATACTCTACTTGGCTGCGATGACCGTCCTGATGTACCTCGCAAAGCGCAAAATCTGGGCACGGTTGAAGGACTACAAAGGTTATGATTGAGGGTGCTCAAATAACAATAATTGCTATTTTTTGTTAGACATGCTATAATTAACTTATAGTTTGATGATTGGATGATTACCCCATGAATATTTCTTTAAACTCTCAATTAGAGCATTTTATTGAACAAAAAATCAAAAGCGGTTTTTATAATTCCGCAAGCGAAGTTGTGCGGGAAGGGCTAAGGTTGCTTATAGAAAAAGAAATGCTTTTTCAGCAACAAATAACCAAGCTTAACCAAGATATTGATTTAGGGTTACAACAACTTTCTCTCGGAGAAGGTATTGAAGGAGAAAAAGTCTTTAATGAAATTAAGAATTTAAGTAAAATTAAACATCTTGAACGTAATAAGAATAAAAAGTAGCAAATGTCGTCTTTTATTATTGCTCCTGCTGCGAAGCAGGATCTGATTGAAATATGGCAATATATCGCTGAAGACAACCTGAGTGCTGCCGACAATATCGTTAACACCATTTATGAAAAATGTAACCTCCTCTGCCAGCAACCTAACATGGGTCGCCTAAGGATAGATTTAACCAATCGCTCGGTACGATTTTGGCCTGTTTATAATTATCTAATAATCTATAAAGATGCCTCCAATCCTTTAGAAATCGCCCGCATATTAAGCGGCTATCGTAATATATTGCGTTATCAGATAAGCACCACACCTATCCAATACTTAAAATATAATTAAAATTTTAGATTTCAAGTGTTGGTAAAAATTAGTACCGCCTC
>JBAWWF010000113.1:0-4257 GCA_037146895.1 Alphaproteobacteria bacterium
CCTTAGTAACACCAGGCTCAGAGTTGCCAATCTTCAGCGGGATTGCTGGCACTTGAAAAAGTGCGTTGTACTAACTGCTATGATCATGATAGTCTCCCCTATGTATCCTAAATTACTTGTTAGCTATTAAGGGAGCCTAGTTATGGTTTTTAAAGTGTTATTCTTTGCTTTTGTATGGCTGTGCTCCAATGTTTATGCTGTTCAAAAGACCTCCTGCAAAAGTCACTGGCATAACATACACACACCTATGGATACGCCGATAATGCGGTGAAAATTACGTGGGTAATTGCGTAAGCGCTCATAACAAAATTTCATTAAATCTGCTCCCTCTCGGTTACTTTAACTCCTTTTACCACAAATTGTCACAAATTTTAAACTTTTGCAGGAGGTCTAATTAGTACTGATACACGTGAGTGTGTAGGCAGCTACATGTGGAGTGATGGGTGTATTCCATTCAGTCTTCTCTTTGAATGCACCACGACTTACTTAATGTTCCCTGAAAACAGCCTATGGAAAGAATTCGAGAAAAAATAAGAGAAAAAATAATGCAACATTGTAAATAAGCTGAGTTCGGGATAAGGAAGGCTTAAAAGTGAGGAGTTATCTCATATCTGTCATACCGGAAATTAGATTATCTTGGGATCACATCGTGATCCCTTAGAAAATCTTATTATCCGGTACCCAGGGGAGGTCTGCAACAAGGTTAGTGCATGTTGCCCATGGGTACCGGACAGCAAGAAAATAGCGCATTCGCTTACGCTCATTGCTATTTTCTAGCTTCCGGCATGACAGTGGGGCACCTCTTATGGCTTTCTCTTTTATCCCGAACTGGAGGTTATAAATAAGCCACCCATCTCGGCACTTAAGCAAATTGATCTTTTATGATTAAAAGTCTGCAAATCGCATGAACCCGCGCACAGCCCATAAAAACAGCTCGTATAAATCCTCAATATGGTTTATAGAAAGGTAGGTAAGACCAATAACGCAGCAGTGAAAAACACGGAGTGATCCTCAATGAGCCAACAAGAAACTATCACCTTTGTCTCTACCGATGGCACCACAAACATTGATGTGCATCTTCGGGATGGAACCGGTTGGCTAGACCTCAATGAGCTATCCAAGCTCCTTGAATGTGATAAACCTAGTCTTTCAAGTCATATTGACGAGGTTTTTGCGTCTGGAAAACTTGATAGAGATTCAGTTGTTGCATTTTTCCCCACAACTGCCGGTAGTGAAATCGAACACTTCAACCTTGAGATTTTTATGTTACTGGGCTATCTCGTTAACTCAAAACGCTTAATTGAGTTTCGTGAATGGGCAGCAGAAACATTACCTAGCATTGCAAGTATCGAGATAATTAATCAATTTGCAAAATCATGGTCGCTACTATTGGCCTATGATGAGGATATCCTACCTAAGCATCAATCAGATGAACCTTTCGTTCATTCTCTAGATTACGATGTTGCTATTGCTTGTGTACAACAGCTCAAAGAAAAACTTATGCAAACCGGTGAAGCATCAAGTTTATTTGGACTTGAGAGAGAGGGAGCACTTAAAGGAATTCTAGGAACTATCGATCAAACATTTGCGGGAGAACACCTTTATAAGTCTGTGCACGAGTGTGCCGCACACCTTCTTTATTTTATCATCAAAGACCATCCTTTCAGCGATGGCAACAAACGCATAGGAGCGTTTTTATTCTTGCTTTACCTTAGGTTGAAAAGAATCAATAGCATCAAGATCACCGATTCAACTTTGGTCGCCATAGCACTTATGATCGCTGAGAGCAACCCACGAGACAAGGACCTTATGGTTGCCCTTATCGCCAACCTCATTTGATGGAAACGAAAAATGCAATGCAAGATGCTGCTGCAACCGCACCTCTAGAAACGATTACCGGACATATTATCCGCATTACTTTTCATCATGAGGAGACTGGATTTTGCGTTCTCAAGGTTAAGGCCAAGGGCCACCGCGATCTCATATCCGTTGTCGGGCATAGCGTTGCAGTCACAGAGGGCGAGTGGCTCCAAGGCTCTGGGACTTGGGAGCAAGACCGACAATATGGCAAGCAATTTAAAGCGCAAATACTTAAAATAACCCCGCCAACAACTCAAAAGGGTATTGAGCGATACCTTGCTTCCGGCTGCATTAAAGGGATCGGTGCTCATTTTGCGGAAAAGATTGTCCAAAAATTTGGCGAGGCCGTTTTTACTATCATCGAAGATAAACCCGAAGAGCTCTTAACCATCCCAGGCATGGGCAAAAAGCGTCTCAAACGCATCATCGCAAGCTGGGGTGAACAAAAGTACGTTCGCGATATTATGGTCTTTTTGCACAGCTACGGCATTAGCGCAAGCAAAGCCGTGCGAATTTACAAAGTATATGGTGATCAATCGATAGCAAAAATACACGAAAACCCCTATTGCCTCGCCCACGACATTCGCGGCATTGGTTTCTTAAACGCAGACAAAATTGCCCTAGCGTTGGGAATTGAGCCGTCCTCCATCATTCGCGCCCGAGCAGGAATTAGCTACGCCCTCCTCACTGCTACCAAAGACGGCCACTGCGGCTTGCCGATACAGGTGTTGCTAGAACGAGCGCAGGCTCTCCTTTCCATTGATGCAAGCATTCTTGAACAAGCTTTAGCACTAGAGATAACCGAAAAGCTGCTTATCCAAGACAGCGTTCAAAATATAAGTTGCGTATTCCTACCGGAATTTTACCAAGCAGAGAAAGGCATTGCCGAATGCCTGCACTTTTTGACCAAAGGCTCCCCACCTTGGGGTTCCATTGATTTTGATCAAGCCATTGCCTGGGTCGAAAAGAATAACAACATCCAACTTAGCCAAAGCCAGAAGCAGGCCCTAATCCAAGCACTTTCATCAAAAATTACCATTATTACGGGTGGTCCAGGCGTCGGCAAAACAACCCTTTTACGGTCAATTCTCCAAATATTAAGAGCCAAAGAGATAAAAGTAATTTTAGGGGCACCAACAGGGCGAGCCGCCAAAAGAATGGCCGAGGCAACCGGAATGGAAGCTAAAACCATACATCGCTTGTTGGCTATGGCCCCTCAAAGCGACGAGTACGCCTACTCGTATAGCGGAGCTTCAGAACTATCATGTGGCGCAATGGTTATCGACGAAGTCTCTATGGTCGATGTCCCACTGATGAGTAGTATTCTCAAGGCATTGCCCGCTAACGCAGCCTTGTTGCTCGTTGGCGATAAGGATCAGTTGCCATCCGTTGGTCCCGGACATGTTTTGGGAGATATGATCGCCTCAGGAGCAATCCCTTGTATTCACCTCACGGAAATATTTCGCCAAGCTCAAGATTCCCAGATTGTTTCTGTAGCACACACAATCAACAATGCGGAGATGCCAAAGCTACAAGGCCATGGGGTGGCCTCTGATTTTTTCTTCCTGGAGGCAAACTCCCCCGAAGATGCGCTGCAAACAATTTTGTCTCTGGCCACTAAGCGATTGCCGGCAAAGTTTGGATATTCCCCCTTGCATGACATCCAGATTCTTTGTCCTATGACCCGTGGTCCCGCTGGCACACACAGCATTAATGCTGAACTGCAAAAGATCCTCACCCCTCCTAGTAAAAATAGCATAGAGAGATTTGGTTTATTCTTAAGCCCGGGCGATAAAGTTATCCAGACAAGCAATAATTACGACAAAGAAGTATTTAACGGCGACATTGGGTTTATCCAAAGCATTGATACAGAAGAAGAAGAGGTCCTGATTAATTTTGAAGGACGGGAGGTTGCTTATGACTTTACGCAAATGGATGAGATATCATTGGCCTATGCGCTTACAATTCATAAGTCTCAAGGTTCTGAGTATCCAGTGGTCATTATTCCGCTTTTAACGGCGCATTACCCTATGCTTTATAAAAATCTTGTATACACGGGAATTACGCGCGGCAAAAAACTTGTGATAATGGTCGGACAGAAAAGAGCCGTTGCCATGAGTGTTAGCAACGCGCAAGCGCGCAAACGCTGGTCCATGCTAGAGACAAGACTTGGGATGTCTGAACCTCATTCGTAGTAGGAACAGCACATTGATCAACTTTCCAACGAATTGCTTATCAAATTATATATTGACATGAGCGTTTGAATTAATCATTTATAAAAAGTGATAAATGTTTATACAGAAGGAAAAGCGCATATGAAATTATTTTCGTCTCTTAGCCGTGAACAAAAGGAAGCGATAGGGCTTCTGCAGATCGGGACTTTCCTAGAGTATTTTG
>JBAWWF010000114.1:0-4256 GCA_037146895.1 Alphaproteobacteria bacterium
AGCAGAGAGCCATATTTGGAGGACTTTCAAACCGTATAGTAACAAAACAAAAATTAATGACAAACGGACAGAATTTTATCAATGGGATAATACCCATAACGATATAGAAGTATTTTCAACAAAAGGTGAGAGATTGCACTTGGGTAGCATGGATCCTGTAACAGGCAAGATATATAAGCCAGCGGTTACTGGTAGAAAGATGAAAGAATAAAAATGAAAACCAATTATTGTTGTTCAGACATGTCTTTCTTTTTAAATGAAAAGAAAGTAGCAATTGCATATAGTGCTAAATTTAGAGAATATTATATAGAGTTAAATAATGGCACAGATGCAGTCCAACTCATTAATTATTGCCCTTGGTGTGGTTCAAAGTTACCGGAGGTGTTAGGTAATGTTTTTTTTGAAACTCTTGAAAAAGAATATAACATTGAAGCAGATTTAGAACTAAAAAATATTCCTCACGAATTCCAATCTGATGAATGGTGGAAAAAGAGGGGTTTATAGATGTTGATTCTCAATCTGTTAGCTCTGGATGATATCAATATGTTTCTCAAGATTCCTTTGCCATCACGGGATAACCTAGATACAAACAGGCAAGACGACGAATAAATGGATGTTATGCATGAATACATTTGGATCAATTACGGGTCTTAGCGACAAAAATATTTATCTCGTCTATTATACAATATTAGCAAGTGCTTTTATTTTCATGTTAGTACGAAGAGGTCCAAAAATGTCCCAAGTCTTGAAACACAGTGCCGCTTGGCTGGGGATTTTCTTTATTATATCTATTGGATATGTTTACCAGAACATACTGAGAGACGTTTTATCGACGCTTAAAAGTCATCTAATGCCCTATTCTGCTAATGAGAATAAAGATGGTTCTGTAAGCTTTATTGCTGATCAAAATAGCCATTTTCAAATTGAGGCGTTGGTAGAGGGTAAACCTATCAGATTTATGGTCGACACAGGTGCCACACGCACAACATTAACCGTAGAGGACGCCCAAAGTTTGGGTATAAATACAAATCATCTGTCTTATGATCAACTTACAGACACAGCGAATGGGAGCGTTTATGTTGCCAAGATACGCTTGTCTGAAATTAAAATCGGCGACATTATTGTGAATGATGTCCGTGCATCTGTAAGCAAAACCATGGATGGTTATTCTCTGTTAGGCATGAGTTTTCTTGAAAAACTTAAGGGGTATAAAGTGGAAGGCAACCGCTTAACGCTTTTGAACTAGATATTGCCACCTTCGCAATAACGGCAGCAGCAGCTGCGCTTGGCCTATTATGGCCCTCTGGGTGGAGCATTGCTAGGGCTTGTCCGTAGCCCTCCCGAATTGCGGCCGCTTTGCGTGAATCTTCCAATAGTGGAACCGTTGCCTCATACAGGCGTTCAGGGATACAATGCTCCTGCACAAGCTCTGTGAGCAAAGGACGATTCAGAAGCAAATTAACCAAACTGATATGCTGAACACTTACCATCCGCTTAGCAAAAAAGTAGGTCAGCGGCGACAGGCGATAACCTACGACCGCAGGCAAGCCAGCATGTGCCAGCTCCAGCGTCACCGTACCACTAGCCGCAATGGCTGCTTGTGCGTGCAGGAATCCTTGCATTTTATCCTCGGGGAGTAAACACCGCCACGGCACGGGGAAACCATCGAAAGCCTTACGCACGGCTGCTTCCAGATGCGGCAATGTCGGAATAAGCAGAAAAAGATCAGGAAAGCGCGCCTGGAGAAAACGTGCTGTCTCCTGGAAAATCGGCAACAATCGTGTGATCTCCCCTACTCGACTGCCTGGCAGCAACGTCAACACTTGTGCTGTATCTGGTATCATATACCTGGCGCGAAAAGTCGGGTCTTTGTTTGTAGCCAATTCAATCGACGGATGCCCCACAAAAGTCGTGGGCAGGTTAACTTTTTGAAAATATGGCGGCTCAAAAGGGAAAAGGCACAGCAAGTGATCAACCAGGCGAGCTATCTTATGGACTCTGCCAGGTCGCCATGCCCATACTTGCGGTGCAGTATAATGAATAAAAGGCCCAGGGAGCCCTGCTTTCCGCGCCCGTTTAATGAAACGCATGTTAAACCCTGGGGCATCAATAGTCACAATAGCGCAAGGTTGTGTTTTCTTAGCCAAGGCAACGGTTTCATCGATATGCCGCAAGAGCTTACGCAATTGCGGCAAAATCTCAAGAACTCCCATAATCGATAATTCATTGTAGGGAAAGCAACTCTCCAGCCCTTCGGCCGCCATCTGTGGCCCTCCAACGCCTATAAAGGTTGGTGAATCAAACATACTCTTTAGAGATCGCATTACTTGCGCGCCCAAAAAATCCCCAGAAGCTTCACCCGCTACGAGAAAAAATGTCTTCAACAGACAGCCCCTTCTATCAACAATTTTGGTAAATTTGTCATTGACAAAGTCATCACCACTATCGTTTATAAGATAGTATAAAAACCTTAGCTAAGGAAGAAAGATATGCTGGATACTCGGTTAACTATTCCACAACCCACCAGCGATGGAATAATTCCCACTCTTAATAAAATGGGTTATATGTTTTCGCCACCTGACCGTGTTGTCCAATCTTTTATGGACTATGCCCAGGAGCAAAGAAAGAAGGTTCTTGATATCGGGTGCGCTTATGGGGTAGCGTCCATTCCACTGGCTAAGCAGCAGATTGAGGTAATTGCATGCGATGCGGATGAGCGGCATATTAAGCTTCTCCAAGAGAGTTTGACTGTGGAGGAGAGAAAATTTATTACGCCCATACACGGCACTATGCCACATACGGTTTCTTTTGAACCAAACTCTTTCCAGGCCGTCCTAATGTCGCTGGTTTTACATTTTCTAAAACCCGAGGAAATCCAACAATCTTTCAAACTCATTCATCAGTGGCTCAATCCTGGTGGACTGTTTTTTGCGACAATCGCTAGTCCTTACGCGAAAAATCTTGTGCCATTTAGTGAAATATTCATTGAAAGAAAAAAGCAAAACAATCCGTGGCCGGGAGTTATCGAAAACGCCCCTGAGTATGCACCAGAAAGAAGCAAAGGACAGATTCCTGAATATATGCAAGTCATGGATACAGACACGTTACGCAGGGTTGCTGAACAAGCTAAGTTTGAAATTGTGGAATTGTTCTATTACACCAAAGAAAATCTTCCTGAAGATGTACAGCTGGATGGTAGGGAGTTCGTTGGTCTTGTGGGACGCAAGGGACAATAGACAGAAGGCAGAGTTCAGGAATCAGTAAGAATTTCTACCTGATTTGTGATCACTGGCTCCTGTACTGCGGTGGCGGATAATACGGTGGAGGTGCTGGTGGTTGAGCCGCTTGCGGCTGAGTTTGCTGTGGTGCAGGCGCAATGGGTTGTTGTTGCAGCGGTTGCATAGGCACAGCAGCTGGTGCTTGCAGCTGAGGTTGTTGTGGCGCAGCGGACTGCGGCTGTTGCATAGGCACAGCAGACTTCGGCTGCGGTTGGGGAGGTTTCCCACGTATCGCACCATTCACGGCAACTGATCCTTGAACCTGCTCCTGTCGCACAAGGGGTTGCAAGGCTTTCGGAACAAACTTCATAGCTCCAGCATTAGCACCTGCTATCTGCTGTTGTGCCATTTTCGCAAAAACACCTCTTTGGGAGTGCTCTGCCTTTGAGGTTGTTGCTCCATGAGAACTCATATCCCCCCATGAAGTTGGTTGCGGCGCAAGCGTTGGTTTTGCCGGCTCCAACGTCCCGAGAGCAACCAAAAACCCTATCATAAAAAAAAGGATTCCCAGTAACATCAAACCAGAAATCAAACCAAAAAGTGACATCTTGCTCATGGATATTATATGTTCCTGATCAAACCGTTGTTGATAAACTCGCCTAGTCGGTGGTGCCATCCGATCATCTTGCGGTGGTGGTGTATGCGCTGGCACCCATGGTCCATAATGAGGTTGCGCATTAGAAGGTTGTGCACGTGGTTTCTGAAACCTAATTTCTGATTTCTGACTTTGCGCAGCATCCATGGGCACAGGCACAGCTTCTTCAAAAATAGTGCGCGCCTTCAAAGAACCATCCACGAATAGATTCACCCCTATAGTATTAATAGTTTTAGTTTGGCATAGGTGGGCTCTTTTTTTAACCCTTATTTTTTCAAAAAAGTTAACTGCACAAGTTATACTCAAGTACTGTGATGATGAAGGACTCCTGGACCCGCCTTCGCCAAGGCTCCGGCGAGACCATAAATCTCGCCAAGCCGAAG
>JBAWWF010000115.1:0-4247 GCA_037146895.1 Alphaproteobacteria bacterium
CCTGGGCTTCACGCCTCACTAGGGTTAAGAAACAACCATTGATTCTTAACCTTGAGATTGAAAATACACCCACTCAAACAACAATGCAACAAATAGTGGACAATTTTTGTGGGAAAAATACACAAATTTAAGTTAGATGCTAACCAGGCTTTTTCCTTAAAACGACAGACCTGAGAGTTACTTTTTTAACACAAATTGCATATAAAGATTTTGCAGGGTGGATGTCACTGTTCCAGTTTTGCCATCGCCGATGTTGTGCTGATCAACCATGATAATCGGCATAACATAAGAGTTGGAAGCACTTAGAAATGCCTCCTTGGCCTGATACAATTCTTTGACGGTAAAAGGTTTCTCTAGCACAGGGAGATTTGCTTGCTGGCAAAGGCTTAAGAGACGGCTGCGCGTGATACCTGAAAGTATAGCCTGCCCTTCGGGGTGAGTTTGGATGACGCCGCTTGCATTAACAATCCATAAATTGGCTGAGCTACCTTCGGTTATATAGCCTTGATCGTTAACAAAAATAGCCTCATAGGCACCCGCCTCAACCGCTTGTTGTTTAGCCAAAACGCTTGCCAACAAGGCTGTTGATTTAATGTAGGGTTGCTTCCAGCGCGTGTCTGGAACCGTAATGGTTTTAACGCCTTCTCCTTGACTACGTAGAAAAGCGCTCTGATCAAAAGCGCGCGCTGTAACTACGACACAAGGATGAGCCTCGGTTGGGAAGTAAAAAGCTCGATGGGCGACGCCGCGGGTGATCTGGAGGTAGAGATTGCCGTTTTGTAAACGATTTTGGCGAATCACCTGTTGGAAGATAACTAGCAGCGCAGTGCGGGGCAGGGGATTAGCTAAACGAATAGCCTCTAGCGAGCGGTCAAGCCGATCAAGGTGATCATCCGCATCAATAAGGCGGCCATTTATAACGGCAATGACCTCGTAAATACTATCCGCAAATTGAAAGCCGCGATCTTCGATGGAAACTGCCGCATGGGCGTGATCAATATAGCATCCATTGACATAAGCAATCCGTGACATTACTAATCTCCGTTGCTAACAGAGTCGATGATGTTCTCAAAGCTCTCAGCTGGAGCGGCTGGAAGGTTTGACCCATCATCATCTCCTTGAAAGTCTGTGAGACGCTCAGCAACCTCATTTTCCGCTTCCTCAACGGTATTAAAATGTACCGGCTGTGGGGGCAAGTCTTTGATTATTTCCTTCATGATTTCAGACCACACACGCGCCGGCAAATTGCCGCCAGTTGATTTTTTCTGCATTGGTTTGCCATCGTCGTTGCCTGTCCAGACGCCGCCGACGAGGCCACCCACTACATAACCAATGAACCATGCATCGCGGTCAGCATTGCTGCCTGTTTTGCCGGCAATTGGAACCCCTATTTGGGCAGCGCGTCCGGTTCCGCTAGTTACAACAGCCGTCAGCAGCCGTCGGATTTGTTGGAGATGCAGCGGCGCAATCAAGGATTTTGTGCTAGTTTCCTGGCGGCGGTAGAGCACGTGTCCTTCTTTATCGCGGATTTCGAGAATGCCATAAGGCCAAACACCCTTACCATTATTCGCAATTGTTGCAAATGCACTGGTGAGCTCAAGCAGGGTAGTCTCGCACGTTCCTAAGGCAATGCTAAGGTCGTGACTAATGTCTGATGTAATCCCCAACCGATGTGCTAACGCGGCAATTTTTTTAGGCCCTACGTGTTGGGCAAAGCGGATTGTCGAAGCATTCACTGATTTAGCAAAGGCTTGCTCTAGGGTAATTTCACCTTGCGGGTGGTAGGTTCGGAAGTTTTTAGGGCTCCACTTGCCGATAGAAAAAGGTGTGTCACCAACAAGTGTTTCAGGGGAAAGACCAGACTCAAGAGCTGCCAGATAAATAAATATTTTAAAGGCTGATCCTGGTTGACGTTTGGCTACGGCTACATGGTTGTATTGATTTTGTGTGTAGTCGACGCCACCGACCATGGCTTTGATCGCACCGTCTGTGGTTAGTAGGACGATGCCAATCTCGGTGGTTCTGAGGTCTTTTGCCATTTCGGAAAATTTCGCGAGACCAACTCTCTCGGCTTTTTCTTGTATAAAAGGATCTAGCGTTGTAATGACCACAAGATCCTGGTCATCCACGGATATATAATTAGGTACCGTCTCATAGATCCAGTCTGTAAAGAAACGCAGGCTTTGGTTTCCGCCAGCTTCCTTGTTGGCGATAACCGCCCCGCTTTCTTGCATGTAGTTTTGTGTATTTTGCAAGAAACCAGCTTCAACCATCTGTTGGAGAACTATTTTAGCGCGGTCAATAGCTCGTTGCGGATGGTAGGCTGGTGAATATCTAGACGGTGCCTTTAATAAACCAGCAATGATGGCTGCTTCAAGAACGGAAAGTTGTTTGGCTGATTTGCCAAAATACTTTCGAGAAGCCGCATCAATGCCAAAGGTGCCAGCTCCGAAATAAACGCGGTTTAAGTAGATAGTTAGGATTTGGTCTTTGGAGAAATGCCACTCTAACCAAACCGCCATTAACGCTTCTTGAATCTTGCGACGCAAAGAGCGGTCGTTTTGAACAAAAAGACCTTGAGTTATCAGGAAGTTTTTAGCAAGCTGCTGTGTGATGCTGGAGCCGCCCTGAACAACGCGATCTGCACGATAGTTAGTGTAGGCCGCCCGTACAATACCAATCATATCAACGCCGAAATGGGAATAAAAACGGCGATCCTCAATGGCCAAGAAAGCCTGCGGCACATACGGCGGTAGGTCTTGCACGCGGATCATGTCTTCATAAAGATCACCATAAGTACCAATGATTTTACCGTCTTGCGATTGTACCGTAACGCTAGGTTTGCGCACTGCCATTTGTAATTTACCGATGTTGGGCAAATCGTAAGTGAACCATACCATGGTAAAACCAAAGAATATGGTTCCCCAAATGGCGAGGAAGAGAAATGATTTCAGAAGAAAACCCCAGATAGGTTTGCGACGACGCGGGGCCTTTTTTGTGGTCTTCTTCGGAGGCTTCCTGCGCAAATCATTAGCATACAGTTTCGGCGGACGTTTAGGCATCCAAATTAACAACCTTTAGAGTATTTGATGTCATAATTTTCTCATTCATTTGCACGCGCCTTAGCTAACATCTAATTATGCCGTGATACGTATGGGAAATCCAGACTTATTGGGTGGACTTGTTGCGATTAAAAATGTGGCCTTATTACTGGGTTTGAAACGACATTTTTTGAAAAAAATCAGAAACAGAAATAATGGGATACTCTTCTTGCAATTCCAATAAGACCGCATCTCCAGTCACAAGCCAATCTGCTTGTGCCACAATTAATGTTGCTAAAATAGGTGAGTCGTCAAGGTCTTTTTGAACGACCACAGGACAACCGTTAACGTCGACCTCTTCGGTAAGGAGCGCAAGTAAGTTTATATAATGCTTTATTTTCTCTATATCCCACTTAAGTCTTTTGGAAATTTTTGGATAAAGGAGCACTCGTTCAATTTCTTGAAAAATATATTGGGAGACAACAACGGACATATGGCCTTGGCGCCAAGCATCAACAATCAGCCCAGATTTACCGTGCGGCACCAGAAGTCCTGAAACCCAGACATTAGTGTCTAAAACAACGCGCAACTATTTTTCCCTAGATTTTTTCAGAGCTTCTTTAATTTCATTTTCTGCATCATCTACAGGGACACCAGCGTAAGTTTTACCAAGTTCATCGGTCAAGCTATCAAATTGATATTTTAGTAGCCTTATTTTTGCAAAAAGTTCTACATCAATAAGTGCAGCAATCGGTTTGCCAGCCTTTTTAATGAGCACAGAATCATGCCTGTATTTAACCTGATTAAGGAGTTCCCCAAAGTTTTTGCGCGCATCCATAGCTGTGACTTCACGTATCATACAATCACCATAACATAAGATATATGCATAACATACCATAAATCAACATATTTGTCAATTGATATAATTATGTTGTCAGTAGCACATGACATGTCTGGTTAGTTAGCACGTTAGTTGTCCGGTTAAGATGCTGTAGAGGAGGGCTACAGATGACATGGACAAAGAACCGAGAAGTGGTGCTAAAGATGAAGTTTGAGGACATATATGGACAATACACTCGACGAGAGATGACGAGTGAAGAAGCCTCCATTTATTTGAAGAAGCCTCCATTTATTTAGGGATGAGCACGAGGAATTTTTTACGCAAGCGGCGACTGTATGAATCTGAAGGGTTTGACGGCAACTATG
>JBAWWF010000116.1:0-4245 GCA_037146895.1 Alphaproteobacteria bacterium
TATCGTCAGGCCCTATCCAACGTAGCTCCGTCGCAATAGTCGCCGCAGAAACTTCCGCAACTAGCGCAACTTGCCATTTTGACAAACGCAACGTTCCTTCAGATGTTAGTGGAGCAGTATCATAAAGCTCTAGCAACGTATCGGTGATTTTCTTTAAACGATGAGCTGGCAAAGGCAAAGTACGACCATTTTCTAGCTTTATATGAATGACTGATGATTCTCCTTCCTTAGAGAGCCGATCAATGGTTTCCTTAAATCCATTGCGTAACAATTGCACAATGAGTGGCAAAATATTGAACTTTTGATCACCGATCATTACGCCCATGTCTAAGTCAAACCAGTCTAGACCAGAAGATGACTCTATGTTTGCATACCATTCCCCTAAATTCTCTATCGGTAAATAAGGGAAATCGGGGTCAAATTCTACGAGCCAACCTTTTTTGCGCAAATCAGGCGCTACATTATCATGAAATTCCTGGGCCACCTCCTCCACAGCAATATCTGAAAAGACAGGAAGGCAATACAACCCTGGATCACTATAATCTGCTTGCCATTCAAGCTTCCCTCTCATATGCCGCTCAGTCGCTTCTTCAGCCTTGATATCGCGGAAAATTTTGTAGAGTTTCCCTTTGTGACTTTTTTGTGTTTCAGTGTTTCGATAGCGATCACACGGCACTTCAACCCCTTGGTACAAAAATGACAAGCGAGCTGTTAATTGTTTTTTATGGGTGAAGTATTCATTGTGAGAGCTTACAACAAGCTTTGGTTGCGGTAAGACTCTTTGAACAGTAATAACCTCTATCGACAATGGCTTTGGAATCGATAGCAGAGATGGATCTGCATCAACCGTCTCACGTATATAGTTAGCATCTCGCTGCGAAATTGCTGGGGCTTTCAGCATGGACTGCAACAGTTTATCTGGCACTTCTGTTTTTATTAAGCCAATTATTCCCTCGCGTTGGCGCATATAAAGCAATGGCATGGATAGAATGATAGTATCAACCGATTCCTCGACCTGACAGCTAAGCTCTTGACTGCCTGAATCATTCAAACTCCAGGACAACCGCCCTGATATTGGCTCTCCCCAAGATAAGCGTGCCCCCTCTATTCCTTGCCAATAACAATGCCCTACTTCAATCATTTCTTGTAAAACATCAGCAGGGAAAGAACTGCCTCTCAAAAAAGCAATGCTGCCATACTTCTTTGGAAAATATTGACCAATTTTAAGTAATAAAGACCATTCTTGGGGAGAAAACGTCAGACGATCATCTGAAAAAACATCCCCTACAGCAAATTCCAGCCTGCGTGTTTTGCTGTAAACTCCCTTAGCTGTCAGCGGAATACGATGAAATTTTAGCTTTATACCACTATCGGAATTTCCATTGACTATAACCACCAAAACACTCGGTAGTAGCGGTTCTTGAATATCTGTCATATCATCGGAAACGTCACTAGATTTGGTTAAATCATTTAACCACTTTGTAAGCTGATAATTAGGTTGATAATCAAGAGGAACTAGTGATTGTAAGTTTGGAGGATCTATGCTGGCAATTAGTGCCGCTGTAACATGCTCACAACCATTTCGCATATGGCAGGTACATGAATTTTCGAAAGATTGATGACTTTTCTCATTGTCAAAAATGACACGTACATTATAAAAATTACGATCTTTATCCCTAACCCGCGCAGAAATGCTTATTACGACGTTGTTTTTTTCAACCTTAAGGCTGGCAACCAGCTGCTGGTCAACGAGCTGCTTTCCCTTTTTAATATTTACCATAGAAAAAACATTTTCTAGGTCATGCTGAGTAAAAGGTACCGAGACCGCCATTATAGCTTTTTCCTTAAATAGTATATTTCTCTCTTGGCTAGCAATAATTCTTGAATTTGTCCAGAGGAATCCATACATTCAGTATAAGCTTTGTGATAACTCAGATGGGTAACTATTCAGATTATGAGGCAAATGCTAGAGCAATCGAGAACCGGAGCGGAGTGTATTCTTCATACATGAGCACCGGAAGCACAGATGGAGCGCAGCAGTTGTCCATAGGCTGAATAGTTATTAAGCTTTTAAGAAAGAATGAACCGCAAACGTGCATACAACAGATCGAATTGAACAACTATTAGAACCAGTATTGACTCCGTATGGCTATAACATCGTGCGCGTTCACTTGTCTGGCGCGCAACGTCCGGTTTTGCAAATTATGATTGAGCATCTTGATGATTCTGCTATAACAGTAGATGATTGTACACGCGTCAGTAGAATTGTTTCTGCGCATGTAGACGTAGCTGATCCTATTCAAGCCGCCTTTGTGTTGGAGGTTTCATCTCCTGGGCTTGATCGGCCTCTCGTAAAGCCAAAGGACTACCAACGCTTTTGTGGTCGTGAGGTTGTCGTGGTACTTGCTATGCCACTTCAAGGACGCAAACGTTTTTTAGGTCGTCTTGAACAGGCAACAGAAGAAGAGATTACTCTGATCTATAAAGCAGATAAATCTAAAACGGATGAAACAGAAACTTTGTTAGAGCAAAAGATCAGGATAACTGATATAAAGACAGCAAAGCTATACATCGATTTTGCTAAACTGTAAATAGAAGGAAGGATCACGTGGCGAGTAAGAAAATAAAACCATCGGACCAAGGGCCAGCAGCCCACCAGCCGTTTCACGAATTGCTTGTCGTCGCGGATACCGTTGCGCGCGAAAAAAGCATCGACCGTGAAGAGGTTATTGGTGCCATGGAGCAAGCCATCCAGAAAGCAACACGCGCTAAATACGGATTTGAACATGATGTTCGCGTCTCAATTAGCCGTTCCTCTGGTGAGGTTTCCGTTTATAAATGTTTAACCGTTGTGGAAGAAGTGATTAATCCGCAAACCGAGATTACCTTGGAAGAAGCACGCAAGCTTAATCCAGAGATTAACCTAGAAGAGTTAATCACGGAACCGTTGCCACCAATTGAATTTGGTCGAGTTGCGGCACAAAGTGCCAGGCAGGTCATCATGCAAAAAGTGCGTGAGGCGGAGCGTGCCCATCAATTCGAGGAATACAAAGATCGCATTGGCCAAATTGTTAATGCCCTCGTCAAACGTATCGAATTTGGCAATGTCATTATGGATTTAGGACGCGCAGAAGGAATTTTGCGTCGCGAAGAATCAATTCAACGCGAAACATTTCGCACAGGGGATCGCGTACGGGTTTATATTCTTGATGTACGTCCTGAAGCACGTGGTCCTATGATTATTCTCTCACGCACGCATCCACAGTTTATGGCTAAATTGTTTGAGCAGGAAGTTCCTGAAATCTATGATGGCGTTATTGAAATTAAGGCTGTAGCAAGAGATCCAGGAAGTCGCGCCAAAATTGCTGTGTACAGCTCTGACCCTTCAGTTGATCCTGTAGGTGCTTGTGTTGGTATGCGTGGGTCTCGCGTTCAGGCCATTGTTAGCGAACTGCAAGGCGAAAAGGTGGATATTATCCCTTGGGCCTCTAATCCCGCGACATTTGTAGTTAATGCCCTAGCACCAGCTGAAGTCGCAAGGGTCGTCATTGATGAAGATGTTAAACGAGTTGATGTTGCAGTTTCTGAAGATCAACTAAGCCTCGCTATTGGTAGGCGTGGACAAAATGTGCGCCTGGCCTCACAATTAACCGGTTGGAATATTGATATTATGACTGAAGCAGAAGAAGCAGCACGCCGCACGGGTGAGCATGCTGCACGGACCCGCCTATTTATGGATGCACTTGACGTTGACGAAATGATTGCCCAGCTACTTGCATCTGAAGGCTTTGCAACTCTTGAAGAACTATCGGAAATTCCTTTTGAAGAATTCTTGCGATTAGAAGGATTCGACGAGGGTATCGCCAAAGAAATCCAAGATCGTGCGCGTAACTACTTGGCAACTTCCAATGAGAACGCCCTTATCAAGTGCCGTGAAGCTGGCATGGCTGAAGATTTGCTAGTTCTTGATGGACTTAGCTCACAAATGCTCGTAAAGCTTCTTGAGAATCAAATTAAAACGCTCGATGATCTCGCTGACCTGGCGAACGATGAATTAGTTGAATTGATGGGACAGCAACTAATATCTGTCGACAAGGCAAATGAGCTTATTATGGCAGCGCGCTCTCACTGGTTTGAAGAAGAAACCACAACAGAGGCTTAAAAGATGGTAATTATTCAGAGAGTAACTGTTCAGATTATGAGGCAAATGCTAGCGAAATCGAGAACCGGAGCGGAGCGTATTCT
>JBAWWF010000117.1:0-4239 GCA_037146895.1 Alphaproteobacteria bacterium
AGAGCCTGCTGTCTCCCTTAATGAAAATGTACGTAAATATATTCTGACAACAAAATCTTTAGAATTTAATTCGCGTTCAACAATAACATCAATTAATCTGCAGTTGTTTAACGATCTGCAAACACTGAAGTTACTAAATAACAAATCGCTACAATCACTGTCGTTGGAGAATAATCCCAAACTACAAGCAATCGAATTACTGCACCCTTCAGTAGAGAGCGTTAGTGGCTTAGAGGGGTTGCAGGAGTTGAAAAAACTTAGTGTACATAGGGCCAGAGCACTTAAATCACTGTCCTTAGGTAATAACCCAAGACTAAAGTCTGTTGATTTAAAGAACTCTGATGTAGAGATGATTAGTGGCTTAGAGGGGTTGCAGAATTTGGAAACACTTGATGCATCTGACACCAAACTTAAGTCGTTGTCTTTAGGTAATAACCCCAGACTAGAGTCTGTTGATTTAAAGAACTCTGCGGTAGAGAGGATTAGTGGTTTAGAGGGGTTGCAGGGTTTAGAAAGGCTTGTTATGCAGCATACTGGAAGGCTTAAATCGCTGTCTTTAGGTAATAATCCCAGACTACGGGAAATCTATTTATCTCACTCGGCAGTGGAACAAATTACCGGTTTAGAGGGAATGCAGGATTTGCATAACATTAGCGTGGACTATACACGATCACTTAAATCATTGTCGTTGAGTGACAATTCCACACTATACTATGTTTTTTTAAATAACTCAGCAGTAGAGCTGGTTACAGTAAGCAATCTGCCGTCTATAAAAAAACTCGATTTTAGCAGTCTGCCATACCTTAAGGAGGTTGTTTTTACTGGGACATTTCCCTCGTTAAAAGAGGTCTTTTTTCAAGGCTCTCTCAAGCTCAAAAGTATAGCAGGGCTAGACAACCTTCCGCCGGATTGCAAGGTTACCGGTATTGATGGCGCGGAGCTGCAGAAAGCGCCACTCGTTACATTCGTAGGCGAGAAACCGGTGTACGACCAAGCTGAGTGACGAGACTCGGCATACTAAGGTAATTGCCAAGGTGCTAAAAAACCCTGCGCGTTTTGAATTCTGGGCTAGCTTCCCTGGATCGCTTCGCAAGGGCTTCTAATGACCAAATCCATCCGTCATCGCGAGCGAAGCGACGCGATCCAGGAGCAACGGTACCTCTCTTAGTTTTCTGGATTGCCACGGCCCCAAGTGGGGCCTCGCAATGACGGATAGATGGTTGGTCATTTCTGAAAAATCCACTGTCTTCCAGTGGTGTGGTACTCGCGATGACGGATTGTGGAATAACGAACGGCACCCTAATCCGTCATCGCGAGCCCTTGCGAAGCGATCCAGAAGCATCCTCGAGAACGCTTGTTGGGGCCGCTACCTGGGGAGCGACATCTTAAGCATCCAAGTTGACAACCTTGAGGGCGTTAGTTTGAATAAACTCTCGGCGAGGTTCAACAACGTCGCCCATCAGTGTTGAGAAGATCTCCTCGGCTTCTTCATAATGCGTCAGCTTAACCTGCAAAAGCGTTCTGGCGTCAGGATCCAGCGTCGTTTCCCACAACTGATCTGCATTCATTTCACCAAGACCTTTATACCTCTTAATGGCGATGCCTTTACGGCCTAGCTCCATTAATGTTTCAGCCAATAAAACCGGACCAGGAATTGTAATGCGCTTGTTATTTGCTTCAAACAGACAAGGGCCTGTGAAAAACTCTTGTAAGAAAGAGACATGGTGGAGTAATTGCCGCAACTCAGGCGTGGCAAGAATATCAGAAGGCAGCAACCAAGATTCGGTAATGCCCGCAGACCTGCGCGTAAAGAGATGATCGCTATTGCTGTTTGCTTCCACAGCCCAAGAGCCCTTGGCTCCAGGATCAAGTCTGTTAAGGCGCTCAACAATGGTTAGCGGCTCAAAGTGCTGTTCTATAAAGCATCCCGCGATTAACCCCTGTTCAATGATAAAGGAATTGTTGAAGCGGCGGGTAATGCCGTTAATCAAATGATGGACCTTAATGGTCTGCTCAGCTAAGTGGCGCAAGTCTTCGCTAGCTATCACAGTCCCGCTGGCTAGCGTAAATTGTGATTCTTGCACAGCGGTGTTTAGGAGATGCTGCTCCATAGCGCGCTCATCTTTAATATAGACAACCGAATTTCCACGCTTCAGCTGATAAAGCGGAGGCTGCGCAATATAAAGATACCCCTTCTCAATCATTTGGCGCATTTGCCGGAAGAAGAAAGTTAATAGCAGTGTGCGGATATGGCTACCGTCAACGTCGGCGTCAGCCATAATGATAACGCGGTGATAGCGGATCTTATCTACATTAAAGTCATCCGTACCAATGCCTGTTCCTAAAGCCGTGATGATTGTACCAATTTCCGCAGATCCCAGCATCTTGTCGAAGCGTGAACGCTCAACGTTGAGGATTTTACCTCTAATTGGCAAAATCGCCTGGAAAGCGCGATTGCGGGCTTGTTTAGCCGACCCGCCTGCTGAGTTTCCTTCTACGATATAGAGCTCACTCTTTGCGGGATCGCGTTCTTGACAATCAGATAGCTTGCCCGGGAGCGAAGCCATATCCAGCGCACCCTTGCGCCTGGTTAGCTCACGTGCGCGCCTAGCCGCTTCGCGTGCAGATGCCGCCTCAAACACTTTAGCAATAATGCCTTTGGCCTGGGCTGGGTTTTCTTCAAACCACTGTTCTAGAGCCTCAGATACTACTTGCTCAACAATAGGGCGAACCTCGGAGGAAACAAGCTTATCCTTTGTTTGTGAGGAAAACTTAGGGTCGGGAACTTTTATGGACAAGACGCAGGTTAGGCCTTCTCTCGCATCGTCACCCACAAAAGCAATTTTCTCTTTGCGGCCTTGAGCACTTGCACTAACAACAGCACCGACAGTCTTGGTTAGTGCAGTTCTAAAGCCTGCAAGGTGGGTGCCACCATCACGTTGAGGGATGTTGTTGGTAAAACACAGCATGGTTTCGTGGTAGGCATGGGTCCACTCCATGGCAACTTCGACGGTGACGTCATTGCGCTCTTTTTTGATGGTAATGGGGAGTGGTTGTAGGGCTTCCTTAGCACGATCAAGGAAGCGCACGAACTCGGTTATGCCTCCCTTATAATTAAGGGTGATCTCGTAGGGGATTTCTGCGCGCTCATCCCCAAAGAAAATAAAGACGCCGGAGTTTAAGAAAGCAAGCTCCCGCAAGCGATGTTCAATTGTTGCACGATCAAAGAGGGTGTTGGTAAAAGTTTCGGTAGAGGGTATGAAGCGAACTTGTGTACCTTTGCGACCTTGGCTGTCGCCAACAACTTGTAAGGAAGCTTCAGGAACGCCATGGTGGAAGCGGATGAAATGTTCCTTTCCGTCGCGCCATATGGTTAATTCTAAGACGGATGATAAAGCATTAACAACAGAGACGCCCACGCCATGTAGGCCACCCGAAACTTTATAGGAGTTTTGGTCGAATTTGCCACCAGCATGTAGTTGCGTCATGATGACTTCTGCGGCGGAAATGCCAGCTTCGGCATGGATATCCACCGGAATACCACGACCGTTATCCCGCACTATAACATAGCCATCGACATCGAGAATAACCTCAACTCGGTCACAATGGCCCGCTAAGGCTTCGTCAATCGCATTGTCTACGGCTTCATAGATCATATGATGGAGACCAGTACCATCATCGGTATCACCAATATACATGCCAGGACGCTTGCGTACAGCGTCTAGCCCTTTGAGAATCTTAATAGATTCAGAGGTGTACTCTCCGTTGTTCTTGGCTTCGTTATTGTTTGTGTCGTCTATTTGCTTTGATGTCATGCTCTTCTCATTCAAGGTTTAACTTCCCAGGCTAGCCCCTAATTATGCCTTTGAAAACGGACAAAAGCCAGCATTTAGACAAGGCCTTTAATTTTCTCCAGACAAAGCCCTGTGCATTTACGTATACTTTCAACATTCATCCCCAGCTCAAGCATTTTACGTGCCGTCTCTTCTCTCTCCTCTTCTCTGCCTTTAGCTTCACCTTCTGCTCTGCCTTCATCATACTTAGACGCCATCAAAGAGAGATGGTCTCTTTCCTGCTTTTCCTCCTGCTCGTAGGTGTTGAGCTCCTCTTCGCTCCAGTTAAAGCGGTTGAGCTCACTGTAGGCCCTCTCAATAATATCATCACTGCCGATAATCTTAGCTGACTCAGCCTCTGATGTTTCTTTTCCATGCTTGAAGAAATACATCCATTTATCAATCA
>JBAWWF010000118.1:0-4230 GCA_037146895.1 Alphaproteobacteria bacterium
TGGGTGCCGGACAGCAAGAAAATAGGGTGCTCGCTTACGCTCGCTGCTATTTTCTAGCTTCCGGCATGACAGGGGGTGGAGATGCCATGCCTCTCTCTTATCCCGAACTGAGGTTAAATAACCATGATTAAATGTAACTCTCCAGGTTGTCACCTCGGGCTTGACCCGAGAATCTTGGACAATCACCATCTTTAGATCCTCGGGTCAAGCCCGAGGATGACAATAGAGAGCCCGAGGATGACAACCTGGAGAGTTTTACGCCAATTTAGTCAACCATGGTTGATAAGCTAGCAACGTTTATTCTGAATGATTACCACAGATGTTTTATTAGGTACTGTGAACGCTCTTTTTGGTATATAGCTCCACGGTTGCTTGTATTATTTTATCCTCTGAAAAAATCGCCAAGGCCCGATGTCTACTTGCCTCTCCCATAGCCGCGCATAGTTCTTTGTTGTCATGCAACAGTCGCAAAGCCTTGACTAAAGCGCGTACATCACGCAGGCTCACGAGTAATCCATTTTCGCCATGAACAACCACATCTCGGCAACCAGGATGATCCGTAGTCACAATCGGCTTACCGCAGGCAGCAGCCTCTATAAGCGTCTTAGGGACTCCCTCGCCATAATAGCTAGGAAATACTGCTATGTCGGCTTCCTGGTAGAGTGCTGCAATATCATCACGCCGCCCAAGCCAAGTAATTACCTTTTGAGTATGCCAAGCTTTTAGGCGATTTACAGGCACATGATCGGGATTAGCCAGATCAGGTTCACCGACAAGGATAATGTCGATGGCTAATCCTTCTTTTTTTATTGCCCTAGCGGCTTTTACCAGCTCACCTATACCCTTACTCCACAGAATACGGGAAACCATTATCGCGCGGCAGCGACCATTTTTAGCAATTCTACGAGAGGGCGCAGGCACAAATATTGTCATGTCAACACCAGCACCTGGGATAACTTTAACCTGCTCAATTGGCAGGCCTTGCCCAACTATGGCTGCATCTTCAAGGGTTTGGGTAATCAGATGGCAGGAGGGATGGCGCATGAGTTTGTGAAAGGACGTTAAGATCAGCGGCCGTAAAATGCGGGCTTTAAGGCTTGGCGAAACAAAAATAATCCCCAATCCCGCAATTGCATTGATAATCCGCGGCACTCGTAAAATACGTGCTACGAGCGTGCCATAGATTGCTGGTTTAAAGGCGACTTGATGAACAATATCTGGGCGCCACTGCCGATAAATACGAAAAATACATATAAGCGTACCAAGCTCACGCAAGGGATTAACACTAGCTCGTACAAATGGCACCGCAAACACCTGAATCCCGTGCCCTTGAATCTTTGCGCGTGTTTCATCCGAAACGTACGCCGCAACGGCAACCTCATAGCCTTGGCGCATTGCTTCTAATGCTAGAGATAGCCTATGTGAGCAAAAGTATTCTCCCTCTGTAATGAGGAATAGAAGTTTTTTTGTAAGCATAATCTGGTCCATTTGATTTGTTGGCAGTATAACCTAATTTCGAAGATGGAATGAAGCATATAATTAAAAATTTTGCAATTTAAACACTTGCTACCCATATAATGGGCATCAATCTAAATATTGGGGAGTGTTGTATGTATATCTTTAAGCATATAAGCTTTTATGGAAAATTAGTCATGCGCGCAGAGCTTTCCAATTACCCCGGTAAAGAGCTTATATTTAGCCGATGATAGGTAGACCTTACGCGACAGTCAGATGTTTATGCAAATGCGGGGGCCTCTCTTGAGGAACTAATGGGCGGCCCTAAAAAACGCAGTGCAATCAGGGATATAACCGCTATTAGCATCAGGTAATATGCGGGGACCATTGTCGATCCGGTTGCGCTAATAAGGTACGTAATCAGCATTGGTGTTATCCCTCCAAATAAAGGGCCGCTTATGTTGGTTGTCATAGCAATGGCTGAGTAACGAATCTTCGTTGGGTACATCTCCGCCATCAACGCAGGCAGAGGCCCAAAATAACAACCAACAGCCACCGCCAATGCCATCTGGCTAAAAAGAATCAGGTAAGGATCTTGTGTGCTCGTGACAATCGTTAGCAAAGGAATCGTCCCAATAATAAATAGGATAGCAGCTGCGGTCAGAACTGGCTTGCGACCGATTTTATCCGATAGCCATGCAGAACCTACCGTAAAGATACAAACCACCAGCAGATTAATGGTGTTAATGGCAAAAGCGGTATCCTTGGGAAGGCCTATCACTTCGCTCAAATAAGTTGCCATATAAACCAAAAGCATATAGAAGCTTACGTCGTGGAGGCCAACAGTTAAGATTACTAGGCTTAAAGTTCCCCCGTAGCTCTGAAAAACTTCTTTAATCGGTGCTTTAGAAACAGTTCCCGCTTGCTGTTCAGCCAAATACTCTGGGGACTCAGGAATCTTAAGACGCATATAAAAGCCAACAAAGCAGATCAGCACCCCCATCAAGAATGGCAAACGCCACCCCCATGTATAAAGCTGCTCCTCAGTTAAATAGCTCGTAAATACGGTAGCTGTAATTGACCCCAGCAAAAAACCGGCCAAACAACTTGTAACAGCAAAGCTCCCAATGAGACCGCGCTGTTCCGGCTTGCTATGCTCAGTCGTAAACGTAATCGAACCGCCATAGTTGCCGCCCATGGAAAGACCTTGTAGCATGCGCATAATCACAAGTGCCACAGGCGCCCAAACGCCCCATTCCGCATATGTTGGCAACAAGCCGATGATCGTTGTTGGGATTGCCATGAGCAAGATCGTAGCCACGAGAGCTGTTTTGCGCCCCCATTGATCGCCGATGTGACCAAATATCATGCCCCCAATGGGTCTGACAATGAAACCTGCTGCAAAGGTGCCGAATGAAAGAAGCAGCTCTGTTGTGGGATCATTAGAAGGAAAGAAAAGCTTGCCAATAATGGCCGCAAAGTAACCGAAAAGAGCAAAGTCATACCACTCAAATAGATTGCCTATCATGCTCGTTGTAACTGTACGCGCAAGTGACTTGGTCATTTTTAACTTCCAATATTGATTGTTAACCACAATGCTTAAGCAAGAACTCTAACATAAATTATCAAGCTAATGCTAACGAGATGATATATTATGCGTATAGAAAAGACAAGTGAGGCTGAACGATGAGGCTCCCAATTGGCGAAAGTGATTTCAGAAAAATCATTGATGGTAAGTTTGATTTTGTAGATAAAAGTCTGTTAATTCCAGAAATTATCGGCGGTGCTGAGGTTATTCTCATTACTAGACCACGACGATTTGGAAAAACGCTCAACATGTCGATGTTGCGCTATTTCTTTGCTGAAACCGTGCGTGGAAAGGCCACAAAAGGCTTATTTGACAATTTGAAGGTTATGCAAAGCGGCGAAGAAGTTCTTAAGCATAAAGGTCAATATCCCGTCATTTTTCTAAGCTTTAGAGACATCAAAGAAGCGAGCTTTGAGTCGGCTTATCAGAAAATTTATGAAACCATTATAGATTTGTATAACGAATTCTCCTATCTCCAGGAGAGTCCCTCTCTTTCTAAACAGCAAAAAGATTCTTTCATAAGTATTTTGGAACGAGATGCCAATCAAGCACAGCTTGAGCGTTCCTTAAAAGTCCTAACCGACTTTCTCTACCAGCACCATGGTGTGAGCCCTATCGTTCTAATTGACGAATACGATACGCCGATCCAATCTGGCTTTCTCAATGGATACTACGATGAAGTTATTAGATTCTTTCGCGGATTTCTTAGTGCTGCACTTAAGGATAATCCCTCCCTTTCTAAGGCTGTAATGAGTGGCATCATGCGCGTCTCTCGCGAAAGTCTCTTTTCCGGCCTCAATAATGTTAAGGTGTACTCCATTTTGCATCCTCAGTTCAGCTCATTCTTTGGCTTCACTCAAGACGAGATTGATCAACTGCTCCTCAAGGCAGGCCTTCAAGGTAAAACTGCTGACGTCAAACACTGGTACAATGGATATCAAATTGGCGATAGTGTTCTATATAACCCATGGTCTATTGTGAATTGCATCCAAGACAAAGGTAAGCTTCAACCATTTTGGGTTAACACTAGCGATAATGAACTCCTTAAAGATCTGCTGCTTGCGTCAAGTGCCGATTTCAAAGCAGAGTTTGAAACTCTGCTGGAGGGAACCCCTGTCGAGCTTATCGTCGATGAGCATTTCGTGTTCCCTGATCTCAAGAAAAACAGAGAGGCTGCTGTTTGGAGC
>JBAWWF010000119.1:0-4209 GCA_037146895.1 Alphaproteobacteria bacterium
ATAACATCAAATAATGAGGAACATTTAGAAACAAGAGAACTAAATAACAATTCCGTAGATTTTTATCGCTTTACCATAGTTATTCCAGAATTTTTGCATAGACGTATAAAAAAACACTGTGCAATCCATGGATGCAGTATGAAAGAAAAATTAACAGAAATATTAAACAAAGAGTTTCCCGAAGCATAAATATGCTAAAACACATTAACACATTTACACATTTAATTAAATGTGTAAATGTGTTTTTTAAATCCATTCAAAATGCACAACAAATGCTCAACATATTTATGTTTATGTGTAAATGTGTTTTTACATATTTACACATAAACATATTCACATATTAATGTGAGGATATATTTTGATCTAAAAGTATCTTTTGGAAGTAATTTGGCTGTTTTTTTCATTGACGAACTTATATTCACAGGATAAATCTTAAATCAGTTAAAAATTAAGTGATTGCCATGGAACAAAAAAAAGCAAAGGTTCAAATTCATCTTCCTCACGATCTTGTTTTGAAAATTGAACAAGATATGAATAGGCATTTTTTAAAAAAATCATCCTGGTTTGAAAAACTTGCACGACATTATTTTGAAGAGATGGAAAAAAAAGGAGGAGACAATGGGAGGAAACTAATAAAACTGAATTTCTAATGGAGAAAATAAAAGGACTCGCATCAACGAGTCCTTTTATATAATACGTAAGCACACAACAGGACTTAAGTATAAGGATATACTTAAACACTATCATACCCGTATGATTAGTCAAGTCTTTGTTGTGTGTTCAACCAAAATATTTATTATGGGAGCACACATATGCCATCCAAGAATAGCCGACTAATCTACCAACAAGCACCATGCCTCTTATTGCAGCCTTGCCTAACCGAGAAACTCGGTAAATCTTCAGCAATCTTCCTGCAACAACTACATTATTGGCTTACCTCCAAAAAACCAGTAGGAACAATAGCAGAAAACAAACTCTGGATATACAACACAGCGGCAAACTGGGGACATCAGCTTTGTATATCAGCAAGACAGGTAAGAAGAATTATCCAGAAACTGGAAGATTTAGAGCTTATCCTCGTTAACAAACTGAGTAATAAAAAATCAGACCGTACCAATTGGTATACAATTAATTATGAAACACTAAAAAATATTTTTCCTTCCCTGTCATGGACAGGACAAAAAACCACAACTGAAACCATGCCTGAAGCCGCTCCATTAGCGGACAAAATGTCCTCATCATTAGGACAAAATGTCCTAATGTATATAGAAGCAGAGACTACTTCAAAGATAAAAACTAAAGAACTAGACCAGCCCCCCCTAGCCACCATCACTACACCTGACAAAACCCAACAAGTCGAACAAGTCTCTTCTTTTTCTTTAAAAAATAATCTTGCTAGGGAGTTACTCGATATCTGGAATCAGGAGGTTGGTTCCAAAACAACGGAAGCGGGAATGACTAAACAACGGGCCTGCTACCTTGTTGCCGCTTATAAGCTAAAATTTAGCTCTTCTAGCGAAAGCTGGAGAGCTTATTGCCAAGCTATTGCCTCTAGTGAGTTTTTGGTTAAAACATTTCATCAAAAATATAACCTTTCGCTCGAATGGGCGCTTAAATTTGATAATATGCAAAAAATTATGGAAGGGCAGTTTAACGTTAATGCGTCCTTTTTCTTAAAAAAAGAACCAGTTATTGAAAAAGCTTCAATGATCAAGGAATTGGATCAATTGCCAGCAAGTGAAGGTCTCTCAAAGCTTATCGATGCTGTGGGAGTTGCAGAGTACAAATCCTGGTTTTATGATAACAAACCGCAAATCAAGAAAATGGGGGAAGGTCTCGCCTTCTTTTTCAATAGCAAATTTGTTACTAGTTATGTTAACACTCACTTTAGGGCCATAATGGAGGAGGTCTTGGGAGTGCAAGTAAACATTGGTTTTATTGATAGCAATGCTAATTCTTCCGCTTAATTTTGGCATATTAATCGGAGAATCCGGCAGGATAATGCCTATGTTAGATTGAAGGGGGCGCGATCCTGATCCTCCTTAAGCCTGAAGGTAGCAAGCCACGTATCTGTTTACGACAATAACTAGCCTCAGTAATATTGATAATCGTGGGATGAATAATCAAAGCATGCACCCTACCTTAGAGCTATGTGCCAACTACATCCTAAAATTTGACCAAATAATCTTAAAAAACCTTTGCTTTTTTTGTACAATTAATCTATTCTATAACTGTTATTGTAGTTGAGGTTGTTTTGACTCCGATAGCGTGACGTACGGGTGATTTCAACACCCGTCCGCCACTAACCACTATTAACCAACGGTGTTAACAATGGCTGTACTTACAGTAGCTCGTAATCGGGCTGTTTTTCAAGAGTTCTTACATATAATCATTCATGGGCCTGCCCCTCCTTAGGCGCAATTTTGCTTGTTCACACGGTAAAGATATGCGGGTTAACTCCCGCTATGCCTTTGCTTGTGCGGCGTTCAATCAAATATCCAGGGGTTTTTTGCTGCCATTTTTGGCAACAGGTACCTTTGTGCCAAAATTTATTTAAGGAGCTAGAGATATGATTACGATTCTAAAGCCAAATGGCGACACATTAAAGACTATCCCCAATGATGATTATTTCACGCACATCAGCGCTGGGGAACTTATGAAATATCATCCCGAATACGACGAGCTTGACGGTTGGTACTTTAAGGTTGCCTCTAATACTATACAAATGCGTACGGGATTAAAGGAAAAGGAGGAGTGGGTTCCCCGTGCCCCCGGCATTGATGTCAACCGCTTCAAAAAACACTGGTATATAGCCTACTGCAAGACGCACGGCTATGCCTGCGCCATTACCCACTCAAACGGAGAGGTCGAACTAATAAAAACTAATCCCAAAAACAAAAAAGGAGGCAGCCAATGACGGTAGCATTGTTTATTAACGAACCACCGTTGCAAACCCTCCCAGCTCTCGTCAGTATCGTCGGGATTGCAGAGGCGGTGGTACTCCAAGAATTGCATTATCAACTGCGGACAGCTCCGCTTGAACATGGACGCCCTTGGCTAGCTGACTTAGCAATGACTTGCGCCAACCGCTATCCTTTTTGGGACGAGCAATTCATTAAGCACGTAATCATGGGGTTAGAGAGCAACGGCATATTGCTGGTAGAAGATGGTTCGCCGCCGCATCACACCATCGACTACGACCACTTACAATCGATGGCAAATATTCCTATAAACGTTACCCGCCATCACATGCAGGACGTATATACATCCGTAGGCGTCAATACCAACCGTGATTTTTTGTTTAACATAAGGGTGAGCAAAACTGCTCAAAACTGTCATACAATGTTGGCAACAACCCCAAGCCACTTGTTGGCTTGTGAGCTAAAACTAGAAGTCACGCAGAATCGTCAACAAGCGCAAGTAATATGCCACTTTCCACGGATCAACAGCAAAAAAATCTTCAAAGCTTGTAAAGGCGCCCATATTATTTATGATATCATAATGATATTGTTTCAAGCTGGCGTCTTGGATCAATTGTTCGTTTTCTGCGCCAAGCATGGCGCATCCAGTCTCGTAATCGTGCCTGATGCTAACAGCAATCTGAGTCTTTATTGGGAATTCTTACGGGAGCCTATCTTAGACAAAGCCGAGGCGCCCACGACAATGATTATCCCTGTAGCTCACGAGACCAGACAAAAGTTCGCTCATTTTATGCAAGAAGCTATATCTAAGTTCAGGGGGGATCTGAGGGACCAACAAAAAACCAACGTCACGGTTACTAAGCTTGCGGACAGGCTTTTACCTGGATTCTTAGATGGCTAAGTAGCCTCAACCAATGTGACTCTTTGCGGAAAGAGTTACGTTGGTTGCCTGCACCATAGGTTCTAAAACCATAAGCAGGGGGGGCATTTGGCTTTTTGTCCCCTGAGGTTGGGTTTTCTCTAAGGAATTTTCTTTATGAGATCCAGCCCCCTATAAAAACACTTGCATTTATGGGATGTTTTGCTAAAGTTTGTCATATTTTAGTGAGGAAAGTTGCAAGACAATGGCATCTGTTATGATAAGGAACCTTTCACTGTACGATGACGAACCGTACGATAACCAGAGGAACGAGAGGTCTGAAAAATCCAGTGGAGAAAATAATAAGGTTAACCGTTATGTTAAAGAGGCTTATGAAAGGTGCATAATGCAGGCTGATGAAGCGATCAT
>JBAWWF010000120.1:0-4203 GCA_037146895.1 Alphaproteobacteria bacterium
CGGGGGGCCTAGCAGCAAAACAATCTCACCCTTTATAGCAGAACGCCCAGAAAAAGCAGCAAAAACTTGCTCTGGGGTTCCTCTAACGACCTCCTCAAAATATTTGGTCAACTCGCGTGCCACGACGCAGGCACGTTGGGGAAAAAGCCCCGGCAATTTTTCTAATGTTGCCATGAGGCGATGCGGTGCCTCAAAAAAAATGAGAGTTCCAGGAAAGTCTTGGACTGTGTCAAGCTTCTTCACATCGAAAAAACCAAGGAAGGCAAAGCGATCAGGTGGCAGACCTGAAAGTGCCAGTGCGGTTAAGACTGCCGATGGTCCAGGAATAACCGTTATCGGAATCGATGCCTCAATGCAGGCTTGCACCAGCTGGTAGCCAGGATCAGCGACCAAGGGCATGCCGGCATCGCTTAACAGTGCTAACACCTTGCCATCCTGGAGCTCCTTGATGAGGATCGGGCAAATTTTTTGGGCATTGTGGTCGTGATAGGAATACAGTGGTTTTTTGATACTGTAGGCACGGAGGAGCTTTTGGGTAACGCGCGTGTCCTCACAAACAATCGCATCGCTATTTTTTAAGGTCTCGATGGCGCGTAAGGTTATGTCTCCTAGGTTACCAATAGGCGTGGCGACAATATAGAGTCCTGGACTTAAGGTTGCGGATGTAGGTTTCATCTTGTCAGCTGCCATAGGGCAGAGATGGGCAATAAAAACATATCCTTTGCAAAAGCTACGGTTTCTTGCCCTGTATAGAGAATAATCCCCCGATGGAACCGTGTTCCGGCAATTTCCTTTAAGGCGTGAAGCCCTTGCGAAGCTTTCGTACCAACCGCTGAGGCTGACTTTACCTCAATGCCGACTACGCGTCCATCAAAAGATTCCAGCACGAAATCAACTTCATGGCCTGCGTGGGTCCGGAAATGAAATAGTCGAACCGACGTATTATTCCATCCTATTTGTTTGACAAGCTCCATTAAGACAAAATTCTCAAGCAATTGCCCAAGAAGATTGCGATTCATCATTAGTGATTCATTGGTTGCTCCCACCAAATACCCTAGAATACCCGTATCATTCAGATAAACCTTAGGAGATTTAACAATTCTGCTAGAAAGATTGGTGTGCCAAGGTTGTATAACCAAAATTAAAAATATCGATTCGAGTAAAGCCAAATAACGCACCAGTGTTGTATTTGGCAACCTAATACTCCGGCTGATGTCCGAGATATTCATCACCCCCCCAACGCGCGCAGCAAGCAGCATCAGTAAATCAGGCATATGCGATAGCTTCTCAATATGACTAAGCGCAGTAATATCTCTTTGTAAAATTGTCTCCAGATAACTTTTAAACCAAGCATTGTGTCGACTCGAGTCGCGTAAAGCTACTTCTGGATAGCCGCCTGTGAGGATAGCCTTATATAAATCAACAGGAGTAGCTTCAAGCTTAGGAGAAAAGTCAGCACTAAAGAGCTGATCGATGAAAGTTTCTTGTTGCCCTAAAAACTCTCCCTGCGATAAGGGCCATAGTGTTTGTAATTCAATTCTGCCAGCTAAAGATTCTGAAAGTTTAGGCAATGTCATAACATTGGCCGATCCCGTCAAAAAATACTGTCCGGGCTTACGGTCCCGATCAACAAAGTATTTGATGGCCTGAAATAGCTCTGGAACATGCTGTACCTCATCCAGAATAAGCGGCGTTGCCAACCCTTCCAAAAAATCCTGCGGATTCTGTTGGGCGAACGAACGTGTAGTTAAGTCGTCTAATGTCTTGTACTTAAGTTTCGGGATGCCCTGCCCAAAATTCATTAAAAGCGTGCTCTTGCCAGTTTGACGTGCTCCACACATCATGATTACTGGTGTATCTTGGGCGGCTTTCTTAAGGTTTTCTGCTATAAACCGTTGAAACATATTCCGATCAACCCTTCATTTGCCCTTATACACAGTAGCTTATGAAGAATTCACCAGTCAATGGTGAAAAATTCACCACGACGTGGTGAATTTTACGGACACGATATTGAGAGCCGTATAGAAGGGTAGTGGAGTATCCTTAGCCTATATCGAGCTGGCCTCATTCTGTGCGCATTCATTCATCACTCGCAAGTAATGTTCAGCATGCTGGTAGAAACCCTCGGCAGCAATACGATCACCCACTGTCATAGACTCACGCGCCATCGTCATATACTTTTCATAATGCTGTTGAGCAGGAACTTTGACCTTTGAATCAAGGCGTTTCTCATTATCTACCGCAGGATTAGAGGTTTTAGTACGCATTCCGTTGTTGCGTGAACGTTTTAATGTAAGACCATATGCCATAGTGCAATTCTCTCTTTCACTCTAAAAAACGTGAAGAATATTTATGATATGTAGAACATGATAACAAAACCACTAAAAAATGCAAGCTGTTTTGTACACTTAGGCAAGACCCTCAGGCTTGACCCGAGGGTCTATCTGGGATTGACATTAAGTCACACTTTATAATCGCATTCCCTTACTTTTGAGGTCTTGGAATTTTCCTAAAAACAAGCTAAAAATATATTGGTGATGGGGAACCGCTTCACGGCACGGTTTTTTATGGGGATACATAAAATGGTGAAAATGGAACTACAGCTCTATAATAGTCTATCGCGCACCAAGGAGCGTTTTGTTCCGCTTGATCCTAAGCGCGTAGGCCTTTATGTGTGCGGTCCCACGGTTTATGACTTTGCGCACCTTGGCAACGCGCGCCCTGTCGTTGTCTTTGATGTGTTGCACCGTCTCCTGCAACACCAGTACCCCGCACCCGCAGCAGTGCACTACGTCCGTAACATTACTGATGTGGATGATAAGATTAACGCCGCAGCACTGGCTAATGGCGAACCTATCCAAGCATTAACCACACGCACGACACAGGCTTTTCATGAGGACATGGCGGCTCTGGGGGCTTTGCCGCCATCGGCCGAGCCACGCGCCACTGAGCATATTGCTGACATGATCCAGATGATCGAAGCTCTGATTGCTAAAGGCCACGCTTATGCGGCTGAGGGACATGTTCTCTTCGCCGTGAGTACTTTTGCGCCCTACGGTACGCTTTCCGGTCGGCAGCGTTCCGACATGATTGCTGGCGCGCGCGTTGAGGTTGCGCCGTATAAGCGCGACCCCGCTGATTTCGTGCTGTGGAAGCCATCCGATGACAAAACGCCTGGATGGGAAAGCCCTTGGGGGTACGGTCGTCCTGGCTGGCACATCGAATGTTCGGCCATGAGTGCGCACTATCTTGGTCCGCGCTTTGATATTCACGGCGGCGGTATTGATTTGATTTTCCCGCATCATGAAAATGAATTAGCGCAAAGTCGCTGTGCGCATGGAACCGAAACCATGGCGCGCTATTGGATGCACAACGGCCACCTTACGGTTGGGGGCGAGAAAATGGCTAAATCGGAGGGGAATTTCGTTACCGTGCGCGATCTTTTGAAGAGATACCCTGGGGAGACACTCAGGCTAGCACTCCTGATGACACACTATCGCCAGCCCTTGGATTGGTCAGAAAACACATTGGTACAGGCTGGCAAGACGCTTGATAGATTATATACCGCTCTACGTGGACAGGAATCAGAAGCTAGGGTTCAGGCATCAGAAGATATCCTTGATGCATTATGTGATGATCTTAATACACCACTAGCGATTGCTCGCCTGCATGAGTTGGCTAATGCTGCGAATGGGACAAATGATCCTGGGCTACGTGTTTCTATTGCTGCAAGCTTGCGAGCAAGTGCCTCTTTCCTTGGTATTCTGCAACAAGATCCGCAACTCTGGGCGCAGCAGGGTTCTAGCCTAACTCCTCAAACCATTGAGGAGTTGATCGCTGAGCGCAATCAAGCGCGTGCAGCTAAAGACTTCGCCCGCTCTGATGAGATTCGCCAACATCTGCTTGAGAATAGCATTGTGCTGGAAGATAGTGCTCAAGGAACAACTTGGCGACATCTTTCTAGTACTCCTACGCGTCATTAGCTACCCTTCGAGACGGCACTGCGTGCCTCCGTAAGGCGCGAGCGGGAGCCAAAATCTTCCGTTCACGCCTTACGGAGGCTTGGAACACGTCGTCTCGAAGGGCTGGGTGCCGGACGATAAGATTTTCTAAGGGATCACGATGTGATCCCAAGATAATCTAATTTACGGTATGACAGATATGAGATAACACATCACTTTTAAGACTTCCTTATCCCGAACT
>JBAWWF010000121.1:0-4140 GCA_037146895.1 Alphaproteobacteria bacterium
ATCAGCAAAACCATAAGCTTGGCGCAAGTCAGTCTCAATTAATTTTTGCACATTGGTTTCTGCTAACCGCAACAGCACGCTACTATCAACAAAAGATATTGACGGTTTCGCCGCTTTAGCCTTTAAAGCCTGGATCATTTTAATGATCGGCTGAAATGCCTGGAAGCCGAAGTTCACTGCACCGAGCATGATCTCTTCGTTAAGCTCGTACGCTTCGGACTCAACCATCAAAACGCCCGTGTCCGTACCCGCAACTATCAGGTCAAGCTGACTTGTCTTCTTGTCTTCTTGGGTAGAGTTTAATATGTAATTGCCATCAAGGTAACCCACGCGCGCAGCTGCTATAGGCCCAAGGAAAGGCGCACCGCTCAAACAAAGAGCTGCAGAAACGCCCACAAGCGCGGCAATGTCTGGATCATTTTCTAGATCGTGGCTCAGGACTGTACAAATTACTTGCACCTCATGCTTGAAATGCTCAGCAAAAAGAGGACGAATCGGGCGATCAATTAAACGAGAGGTTAAAACCTCTTTCTCTGAAGGCTTGCCCTCGCGCTTAAAGAACCCACCAGGAATACGCCCAACGGCAGATGTTTTCTCTTGATAGTGCACACTCAAAGGAAAGAAATCGATACCAGGCTTTGCCTCACGTGCAATAACCGCCGTACATAAAACGACCGTACCGCCATAGTAAACGACAACCGCACCATCAGCTTGACGAGCCATTTTCCCAGTTTCTAGGATTAATTTGCGTCCGCCCCAGTTGATTTCTTCGCGAGCTATATTAAAAAAATTCATACTACCTTATACCTAATAAATAAAAAACAAAGAGAGAGCCCTAGCTGCATGAATCGGCACAACTCAAGATGCCCATAACATTAGCGACGGATATTGAGACGTTTGATAAGAGTCGCATACCGCTCAACGCTCTTACTTTTAAGGTAATCTAAGAGACTACGACGCTTACTTACCATCATTAAAAGTCCACGCCGCGAATGAAAGTCCTTCGCATGGGTACCCAGGTGCTGAGACAAATTGCTAATACGTTCCGTTAATATGGCAACCTGCACCTCTGGAGAGCCAGTGTCACCCTCTTTTGTTGCGAACTCCGCAACCACTTCTAGCTTACGTTCTGCTGTAATCGACATCGCTAATCCTCTTCCGTTAAATGAAAAACACGTTTAGGGTGAGCCCGCCCTGCTTTAACATAAGCGATAGCCAACAAGCGACCATCCGCCCACAGACTGACTGCTGCCTGTTCCTGACAATCCACGGGGACATCTTGTCCACGCTGGATCTTTAAGATATCGCTCGCCGCCAAAGTAACTGCCGGGATGTCGTCCAGAACAGCACTCGGCGTCAATAGAACAGACCACCACTCCTCTTTATGATGCATATTGCACAATTTTTCCAGTGAAATCGCACTATCAAGTGTAAATTTTCCTACACGCGTTCGTATAAGCTGACTCAAATAACCCTTTGTGCCCAGTGCTAGAGCCAAATCACGCGCTAAAGACCGCACATATGTACCAACTGCGCACGACACCTCGAAAGAAGCATGATCCCGATCATCTATCGATAAAAGCTTTAGATTATGTATGGTAACCTGCCGCGGCCTCACAGGAACGGCTTCTCCCTGTCGTGCCAAGCGATACGCTGGAATACCTTGAATTTTTATAGCCGAATAGTCTGGCGGAATTTGGGTAATCTCTCCATGAAACTGCGGCAAAACCGCTTCAATATCTTGCGCAGATGGCCGATGCTGGCTTTCAGCGATAACCTTCCCCTCAGCATCGCCCGTATCCCGCTCCTCGCCCCAACAAATCTGGAATTGATAAGTTTTATTGGTAAAAACCGCATAAGGCATCGTTTTCGTGGCTTCGCCCAAAGCAATTGGTAAAACTCCAGTTGCCAAAGGATCTAGCGTACCTGCGTGCCCAGCCTTAGTAGCTCCAAACAGACGCTTTACCTTACTGGTGCTTTGCGTCGAACTGAGCCCTAGTGGCTTATTCAGAATAACCCAACCGCTTACTATGCTGAGGCGCGTGATTTTGCGTAGGCCTTCTTCGTCGCTCATCGGTGTTCATGCATACCCAGATACACGTAGCGAAAATTCACTAGAATTTGCCTTGCGCAAAACAACGTGGAATGGGTATAAATTATATGGTCTTTTCTGGAATTTCCATCGCTTCTTCCTCACCAACTGCCGCTTCTGCATTGACGTGAGCAAGGGCCAGGATATCTGGATCAGAGGCTGATGCAACTTCATTCTCATCTTGCCAGCTGAGAATATCGATTTCTCCGTCCATATCAGATTCTGATTCATCGCGGACGAAATGACGCTGCATGCCCCTAATTAAAGACTCCTCAATGTCAGCTACAGAAACTGTACGTTCAGCAATCTCCCGCAGCGCAATGACCGGGTTCTTGTCGTGATCACGGGCCACTGTAAGCTGTGCTCCCGCAGCAATCTCTCGGGCACGCTTGGACGCACAAAGAATCAGTTTAAACCGATTCGATTCAACTTCAACGCAATCTTCAACAGTAACACGGGCCATAAAAAACTCCTAAAAGGTAAGACTATAACTACAGCTTTTTATCAGGAGACGCAAGTATTTTCGTAAAGCGTGTCAGTAGCACATGACATGTCTGGTTAGTTAGCACGTTAGTTGTCCGGTTAGAATGCTGTAGAGGAGGGCTGCAAAGTATTGCTCACGAACAATCATCGACACATCCTTGTAATTTCGACTTCTAATGTCGAATTTACTAGGATAAATCCATTAAGGAAAGCCATTGAAATCGAACAGGGTTTCTTGTGGTTGCGGTTTGATGTTCCAAATCTCTGCTAACCGCTCATCACGCCCACATCGCCAGCGATAGTATTGATAACGAATAGGATTTTTTTTCGCATAGCTCTGATGGTAGTCCTCGGCAGGGTAGAATCTTTCCGCCTCTCTAACGCCTGTAACAATAGGGCTTTTAAAGGAGGCTTGTAATTTCTTTTTCGAGGTTTCAGCTTTTTCTTGCTGGGCCTTACTCTTGTAGAAAATTGCCGCTTTGTAGGAATCTCCTTTATCGCAAAACTGTCCGTCTGGGTCAAATGGATCAACGTTATGCCAAAAAACATCAAGCAGTTGCTCATAGCTTATTTTTTGGGGATTAAATGTGATTTGTATGGATTCAAGGTGCCCTGTGCCTCCAGCAGAAACGTCTTCATAGGTTGGATTTGCGCTTGCACCTCCTGTGAATCCTGAAATCACAGAGATAACCCCTGGCAAGTCTTCAAAAACTGACTCCCCACACCAAAAGCACCCACCTGCGAATATAGCAACCTCTTCTGTTGGTGCAGGGTTTGTTTCTTTAACCTCTTTGTAAGACGGAGTAAAGGCCAGAGCTACAGAATTCATGCAATAGCGTTTGCCTGTTTTGTCAGCAGGCCCATCGTTAAAAACATGACCGAGATGCGATCCACAACGATTGCACCGCACTTCTATCTTTGCGCCATAATAGTGGTTGAGGCTCAGATTATCTTCCGCGACGAGCTCAACACTGTTTGGGCTAATGGGCTCCCAAAAACTGGGCCATCCCGTTCCTGAATCAAATTTGGCATCTGAACTAAAGAGAGGATAATCACCACCGCAACAAGCGCACGCATAGGTTCCCTTTTGATTGAACTTATCATATTGCCCAGAAAATGCCTTTTCAGTATTGCGTTTGCGGCAAACACGATAAACCGCATCGCTCAAGTCGTTTTTCCATTCAGCGTCCGTTTTGCTTCTATAATCAGTCAAGGTTAGGTTTGCCTTTACATCAGCGTGGGCGTGGTTAAGCAATAAGAAAATGCTACAGACTAATAAGTAACATAAATTCCTCAAATTTGCTGCTTTCCCATTGCTTGTAACTAATTATATTTAAAATGGAAATAGATAATATTGAGTTAAGGAAGCGCAAGGCACCGGCTCGAAGGAGCTGAACAGTTAAACAAGAAGCGGGGAATCACTTCACCTAGACACTCACGCAAGCAACTGCTTGGTTATTTTACCCCCGCAAAACGACCAAGACTTGGTAGTTTATCCCCTGATAAACGACCCCGACTTCCGCATTTTTTCGTGAGTCGCGCTTTGGATGCCTCGGATTATATGG
>JBAWWF010000122.1:0-4136 GCA_037146895.1 Alphaproteobacteria bacterium
AAATTGTCCTGATTTATTAAAAGGATTGTGATGGATTGCCTCTGTAGGCCATCTAAAAACCCAACGCCATTCGTAGAAAGCGTCGGGGTTAAGTTGACCTGCCTCCGAACATTCATCCAGCTGCCGTTAGAGTCTCAGCGGTTAATACGCCCAAGGGCGTAGATTGAGCAACTGGTGATCGGCGAAGCTGGTCGGGATTGCGCAGACGATCGCCAGTTACGTTTAGTTTGGCTGCGTATTGTGAAGGTGTCTTATATCCAAGTGACGAATGCGGACGCCTGTGATTGTAGTCACTCGCCCATGCGCCAATCATTTCCCGTGCATGTTTGAGGCCTAAGAATGACGTTTCATTCAATAGCTCACAACGCATCCGTCCATTGAAGCTTTCGCAGAAGCCATTCTGCATAGGCTTTCCCGGAGCAATATACTGCCAATCAATCTTATTCTCGTTCGCCCAGGAGAGGATAGCGTTCGAGGGTAATCTCCCCATTTTTAACGGGGCATATTTGTAGAACCTAAGCAGCTATTTTTAATTTCTGAGCTGGCGTTATACCGCCAATGTTCATGTTGGTCCGTTCGTTGTTATATGTCCAGAGCCATTGTGTTGCGTGATACTGCGCCTCCTCGATTGTTTCAATGATGTATTGATCTAGCCATTCATGTCGAACTGTTCGGTTATAGCGTTCAATATAAGCGTTCTGTTGTGGTTTCCCGGGTTGGATATACTGCAATGCTATGCCGCGCTTTTCAGCCCACGCTACAAGCTTGTAGCTGACGTATTCTGGGCCATTATCAACCCGAATGCTGTCTGGCTTTCCTCGCCATTCAATGATCCGGTTCAAGCTCCTAATCACCCGCTCAGCTGGCAAAGAAAAGTCGACATCAATCGCCAAGCCTTCTCTGTTGAAGTGTAACCGCCCGATTGTTACCCTGATCATTTTAGCTAGTTTTGTGATGTGATGATATTTGTTGACGTCGTTATTGACGTCGTTAACGACGTCAATTGACTAAGCGGCTATCTGGCTTTCGGTGGATGTGACCAACGGTTTCCAGTTCCAAGGCAGCAACTCGTGCAGCCGATTAATTTTATGATCATTAATTCTGGCAAGAACATCGGCTAGGTATGCTTGAGGATCAAGACCAGAGAGCTTGGCCGTTTCAATGAGTGTCATGGCTTTGGCTAGTGTCTCGCCGCCGCTATTGCTGCCGGCGAATAACCAGTTCTTTCGTCCCACCGCTATCGGCTTCATGGCGCGCTCGGCGACGTTATTATCTATCGCGACCCGACCATCTTCGAGAAAGAGCGTGAAGGACTCTCGTCGACTAAGGATATAGCGGAAGGCCTTAGCCAAATCGCCCTTACCAGAGATGATCTCGAGTTGCTGCTTCGCCCAGAGTTCGAAGGCTTCAAACTTTGGCTTGCTATGGAGTTGACGGTGAGCGTGACGCTCTTCAGCGGAGAGGCCCTTAATTTGCTCTTCAATATCGTAGAGTGCGCCAATCCGCTCAAGCGCTTCTTTGGCAATCTCAGAGCTGCTGAGTTTCCAAAAGTCATGGAACTCACGCCGCGCATGCGCCCAGCATGCGGCTTCCCTGACATGAATGTCCCCTTTTTGATCTGGCTTATAGAGATCCTTAAAGCCCGCATAAGCGTCGGCCTGCAGAATGCCTTTAAAGTCTTTGAGATGCTCTCGAGGACGCTCTCCCTTTCTATCAGGGGAGAAGCGATAGACAGCGCCAGGAGGCGATGTTCCCGCCCAGGGACGATCATCTCGGACATAGACCCAGATCCGACCCTGCCTAACATTTCTATCAAAACATAACGCACGTCGTGAGCAATCCAACATGCGGACTGGAGTGTCGTCGGCATGGTGTCTGTCTGATGATAAAATCTCTTTGGAGATAAGATCTACAAGCGGGATGAGCGTGCGCATACTGCGCCCACACCAATCGACGAGCGTCGTATCCGGGATATCTGCACCCATTCGAGCAAAGATCTCGTTCAGGCGATAGAGCGGCAAATGATCATCGTATTTGGACACCAAGATGAAGGCCAGAAGACTTGGCCCTGCCAAGCTTCCTGGAATGGGTCGCGTTGGCGCAGGAACTTGCACGATTTTTTCACAGCAGCGGCAAGACTTCTTAGGCCGGGCTGTCTCAATCACTTTTAGCTTGGCGGTAACCATCTCAAGAATGGAAGAGATATCTTCGCCAATAAGACGCAAAGCGCCACCACAGTCAGCGCAGACCTCGCCTGGATCAAGAGAACGCTGCTCGCGCGGGATTGTATCGCAAACGCGTGGGCGACGACGAGCTGGTTTTTGAGGATCGGCATTACTTTCGTCAGTCTTCTTCTGTTCAATCTGATCGCCATCATTTAGGGGCGAGATATTGTTCTCTGCGCTGGCGATCTCAAGTCCTTCAAGGGCGAGTTCAAGCTGCGCGATCTCACGCTGGATTTTTTCAGAACTTGCGCCAAACTTTTGTTTCTTTAAGCGTGCGATCTGAAGGCGAAGCGCCTGAATGATGAGAGAGTGAGCGTGAAGTTCTGTCTGCTGCGAGAGGACTAAAGCCTTCAAGGCTTCAATATCATTTGGCAAATCAGCAGACGTTTTAAGCATGTTAAAAACATAACATAAAACGCCTCAAAACAACATCAAAAACAACAATAAACAAGCATATTCAAGGATATATTTCTTAAACTCTTAAGGGCGCAGAAGTCCATTTAGCGCGCCGCCAATCAATCCCTTCCCACAACATTGAAAGCTGCGCTGACGTGAGATGCACAACGCCATCTTTCGCCTTAGGCCATGGAAAGTATCCTTGCTCCAAAACCTTATAGTAAAGGCAAAAGCCATGGCCATCCCAATGCAGCAATTTAATACGATCACCCTTGCGTCCGCGAAAAGCGAATACTGCGCCACAGGCAGGATTATGTTTTAAAACATTCTCGGCTAGTCCAGATAAGCCCGCAATCCCGCGGCGCATATCCGTCACGCCAGCCGCTAAATAAACCTGAACGCCAACGCCCGGTCCGATCATGCCTGCTCCACAAGACGGATCAAACGAAGAAGTTCCTCTTCAGGAAGCCCTGTTACCGAACGCAAGCTGCGGCCGTTACTCAAGCCAATCTCAAGAAACGCACCGTCAGCTTTGACAGAAGCAGGTCTACGATTTGGCTTCATCTCTACAGGAAGAAAAGCAATATCATCTTCCTCCAGCAAAGCTCTCTTTCGGCGAAAATGATTGCGCCACTGGTAAAGATGCTGTCGCGTAAGTTCATGACGTCTAGCAACTTCTGCTACCGTCGCGCCGTCAACGCCGATTTCTTCAATAATCTTGAGTTTTTGGGCGTCAGTCCACTGACGCCGCCGCTCACTGCCCAGTATCTCTTGATACATCCATGCGTCCCAAAAAACGACGATACATGCATCAATGTAGCGACAATAAAATACTAGCGTAAGGCGGTAGCAATCGGGCGGTTACTGACTAACATACTTATTGCTTTGATTCAGATGATTAAACAAGCAGTATTTGATGACGTCTTATTATTCGCGTAATCAATAAATCAAGAGGAATTTCATGTATCTCTTCTGGGACGTGAGCTAGATGATAAGACTGGTCTTTACCAACAGAGGATCTATCAAAATAAGATAAAGAATAATTGCACCATAGAAGTTTCTTGAGGTTCAACGGGATAGACACTCGCAAGCTGCAAATCTTCAAAATCGTCCATCTGATTACTTAAATATTTAAATAGCCAAATTAATAAGGCCGCTTAGATGTTTTATCAGTAGCAGCAAAGTATTTTGATTCAAATAACAAAGCCTTATAATCTTCTAGACATTGGGGTACATATTTCTATTAAAATTCATATCAATCACGCCATTCTTTAAGAGAAGCCTCTCACACAGCAGCTTGGCGTCGGTTTTACTTAATGCAAAGCCTTTATGGAGTTTGTGATTAATCCAAACGCGCCAGCACCAAGACCCTGCCATCTCGCAATCACCAACAAAATATAGACGAGCATGGTAATCCCCCTTGTCATCAATAAAACACCAGTCCTCGTTGTAGACCTTGGCGCCTTCTGGTAATGCAGACTGTGAGCTATGCCATTCGTAATAATCGCGTTGCAT
>JBAWWF010000123.1:0-4128 GCA_037146895.1 Alphaproteobacteria bacterium
ACAAGTATGAGGTAGCAACTCACTTTTAAGCCTTTTTTATCCCGAACTGAGGTTATCTAAAATTGACATAAGTCTCACTTTTAACCGCACCCGTGTTAATTACAAAAAAAGGAGGCTGGGGACATGTACTCACCCCAGCCTCCCCTCGTACCGTAATCAACAACGCCACACTTCCCCGAGCCCATAGTAGGGCCAAGTTTCTTAATCGATACTTGAAAAATGCGCTTCCTATAAGATAATCTGGCATGAGCCTGATTCAACCTTCCGTTGTTGAGTTACGGTTAGTGACGTATGAGTGGTACTAACACTCGTGCGTCACGCTCTTAGGCTAAGACAAACTGGCGTGCCGCCGTATTTATCTTAAACCTTTCAGAAGTTTATGAGAGGTTTTAATAACTTTCAAGGGAAAAACTATAGGGAATCCAATATTTTTTCTCACTCTCTTCATCATTGCGAGGCCCTTCTTGGGGCCGTGGCAATCCAGGGTTTCATCTCCGATGGGTATATTGATGACAGCGGAGTAGTGGCTCAAGATGTTTCCCCTGTTGTCATCCTCGGGCTTGACCCGAGGATCTCTCTCCCCTAGCACTCCGAGCAATTAATTTTATTATTGACATCACCAATTACCGCTGTTAGCTATGGTGTAAATCATACAAAGGTATAGGGCTAATGAAAACTCGTAGGAAGATTAATAAATGCGCGTCAATTTTGCTGATAACAAGCATACTTGTTCAGTCTACTTTACCAGCTTATGCGATGGATCGGGGACCAGCGCCACTCACTGTTGCTGGCCAGCACGGCAAGACAGCCGCGGGAATCCTCCACTACGCCTTACATGAGGGCGATATCCGTATTTTGCTTGGACGGCGCGATGACAGCAGGCACGAGCATGGCGATTGGTGTAATTTTGGCGGCGGCAGTGAAGAAGCGCATGATGGTGCAGGAGTCGACGATGGCGATGATGAGAGAAAGGATCGCCCACAACAACAGCCTCTCTCAGATCTTAGCACCGATGCGGCGCGTGAGAGCGCTGAGGAGTCCAACCGGATCTATGCACCGCACCCCAGAGTTCTCCGTCACCAGCCCTTTATTGATGTTATAACTGAAAAGGCTGGCGCGCCCTTTTTGCATCGGATGTACTGGCAACAGGTCCAGTATGTGGCTCCTGAGATTTTTAGAGCAAAACTTGAAGATGCTAGCGGTCACAATAAAGAATACACCGATTTTATGTGGGTGCGTGCTGGCGATCTGTTTAATGCTGCAACCACCGAAAATCCTTTGTTGCAAGTAGGGGATAGGAAAATAAACATTTTTGCTCCCTTGTTTGCAACATTATCAACCGTTTCTGGAAAGGGGTTTTTAGAACACTTATCTACACGCAAGTCTTTGCGTGCACACTCTAATTTATACTACCACCTTGGCGGTGCAGGGACTCCCGAGCAATTCTACCAGCGCCCCCTATATGATGCAGACGCAGTCCTCGCCGAAGCAGTTGCTGCACATGGGATGGCGATGACCGAGATAAAGCGCCGTCAGCTTCAAGCGCGACCTCTTCCTGCACGCACTCCTACTGCCGCAGAGGCAGCTTGGTGGAATCCGCATTGCGATGAATCCATCAGCCGTATCCATCTGAGAATTGTCTTAGGCCCAGATTACAAAACACCTGAACAATTTGCGGGCGAGCAAAATCCTAGACGGGAAGCTGAACTCGCTAATATTCGAACATATTTCAATCGCTATGCCGCTGCGGAGTATGAGCAGAAAAACCAAGGTGACGACGAAGATAAAGAGCACAAAGCGGAATTTAAGCGCGCAATTAGGCTACGTGACAGTGATTATGAGCTTTTTGCGGATGCGCTGGCCTTCGAGGAAGCAAACAAAGCATGGCCAACTTTTTACCATGGCGCCAATGCGAATCTCAACAACCTGTTTAAATCTTTCACTGCTCTGCGGGAATTAATCGTCCTCAAGCCCTTGGATGGCTTGGCAGCTCTGCGCGGAACCGACATCTATTTTAGAGACGGTAGCATGCAAGAGTTTTTGACACGAACTGGGTATCACGAGAACGATTTAACACAAGCATCTATGCTGTTCTTAAACTTTACCTTGTTTGCGGGGCGACAAACCACCGTCAGCACTTCCTCATCTGTAGAATACGTCATTAACGATCACAGTGTTAACGAACCTGATTTGGCTGCACGCTTTGAAGAAGCGTTAGCTTTGGCAGGCTTTTCTAAGCCAGTTTATACCTATTTTCAATCGCTTTTTGAGCAGCACTTTAAATATAGGTGTGCTCCCTTAGCCAACAGTGTATTGCTTGCCGTCAGCCAGAACCCCCAAAACATTGACGCTCACAGCTATCCAACCGGTGGGGGCGGACATCGTTACGCTGTTCCTACAACCTCACAGGTTTTGCACGATATCCAGGCTGAATATGAGCATGGAAAGGCAAAGGAGAAGGAAGCATCCGTTGGTTTTGCGGGAGATCCTGACAAAAGAAGAGCGCTATTCCCTGAAAATCGCTTGTTTTTACATCCCGACCGTGTCATGGACTACACACAAACAAGAATCCAATTTTTCGACCGCTTTCCTTTAAGTCAGCGAGAACGTCAAGTTTATGATCAGGAGATGCGCCAAACGACAGTTGCCATGTTGGCGGAGTGGTTAGCCCAAAAATCAACCGTGATGGAGGGTAGTTTTCTTGAGTACCCTGCTCTTAAGACTCTTTATAACATGGCATACAAAGGCGTAACCGGACACGAACTCCAGGAAACACCTAGTGTTGATGGCTTTATTCACCTGGTGCGCAACGGTCACCTAGAGGCGGTCAAGAGGTACATAGCGAGCTACCCTCAGGTCTTAGAGCATGAAGCAATCCAAGCCAATGTTCTTATGAATACTGTTTTAGAGAGTGATAATCCTGAATTCATAGATTATTGTGTCCAAAACATCTTCCGGCGGAATTTGAACGCTCTACTAACACAACAGGAGTTTTTATGGCAAATAAGAACCTGTAAGCAGGATGACAAGCTAAAATCTCTCCTTTACCTTTTGCAAAACTATGACTTTTCTGAAGTCAGCGATGCTGTCAAATTGCAATGGCTGCAATATATTAATTGGGAAAATAACGCAGAAACTGCGGTGGCATGTTTGCAAGTTTATCGTGATAAGGCACCACATCTGGTAGACGAAACCTTAGACAACATGTTACGGAGTATGTATTCTGATGCATCGTTCACCAAAATTCTAATCTCGCCTTTTATTAATTCTCAAAAGGTTTTGGAGAATATATGTGCACGTGTTGGTGAGGGTGTTCAATACAATAATCTACTTAACATTATTGCTATTCTGCTTAAAAAGGGTGTAGATCTGCGCATTCCCCATTCTCTCACTGAAGAACCCCTCGCGTGGGCCGTGTCTAAGATATATGGACGTGGTTATATAGATGTGAATGCACTGAGTGCACATCCAGACCCAGTTGCCTTGCTTGAGATGCGTAATCAAGAGGGATTGACGTTGCTGCAGGCGATGCAGAAGGCTTACCTTGAGGAGAACAAGCCTGCTGGATTACTTAGACCACTCCAGCAGTTATTGCAGCAAAGCGGACGTGATTACGTTGCAGCATCTTACCAGCCTTTTATTGAGCACTTTGGTAGGCTGCAATATCTATCAGATTATGGAAATGTGAGAACCATTCCTGAAAACAGGGTCTGGATTGAGCGCCTCCAGGCAGCCCAAGGTTTCTCTGAAGTCCAAGAACTTATGGAGAGATGCCCAGATACGAGGCTGCTAAATCTGTTTCGTGATAAGATTTCGCCCCTTTGTCCTCCTATACTTGATGCCGTTAGCCTTGCTATACAAGCTATTGAAGCCAAAGCCGTTGCTGCCGCTAGTGTACGAGAAGAAGCTGTTGCGCAATCTCAAGATGCTTTAGTACAGAGTCTGGAATCAATGAAGCGGGATGGGGCCTATGAAGCTCTTCTACAAACTCTGCAAGGCTATGATTTTGCTCAGGCCGAAGATGCAGTCAAATTGCGATGGTTGGAAGGGATAGGGTGGCACAACATAACACTTCCGCTTATTGAGGCGTATTTGCGACTTTATCAAGCCCAAGCCTCACACCTGATG
>JBAWWF010000124.1:0-4113 GCA_037146895.1 Alphaproteobacteria bacterium
AGAGGTGGAGATTAATCGTGCCAAAGCCCAACTGAAAGCAGGGCTTATGATGGCACTTGAGAGCACATCCTCGCGGTGTCGCCAGATGGCGAATCAAATCTTGATCTATGGGAAACCTTTAACAACTAAAGAAATTCTAGAGAAAATTGATAATGTATCAGCTGCAAAATTAAGCCAATTAGCTGAGAGATTCTTTTCTCAAAAGCCAACACTGACAGCCCTTGGGCCGATTAGCCATCTTGAGAGCTACGAGGCGTTTTGTGAAAGGCTATGAGTGGCCGTTGATCCTCGGAACCCCTGTTTGTCATCCTCGGGCTTGACCCGAGGATCTAAGGATCAAACTCTACTCATGAATGGCCAGCGTCCAAAGATAGGACTTTCGGATCAATGCCTAAGCTTGCCATAGAGAGGCGCCATTTCTCATCTAGATTTTCATTAAAGACCAGATCAGATGTGGCGTCTATGCTGATCCACGAATTGTTTTGATACTCTTTTTCGAGCTGTCCTGGCTGCCAACCAACGTACCCGAGTGCCAGGATAGCTTGGTTAGGCCCCCCTCCTACCGAAATAGCGCGCAAAACGTCTAAGGTTGCGGTTAAAGCAAGCCCGCCTGACATGAGCACTGTTGATTCCGTGATGTAATCACTGGTGTGCAGCACAAAGCCGCGCCCGACTTCCATGGGGCCACCCTGATGCATCGGCACATCCACATAATCCTCTGGATAATCAATGTCTAATTGCTGTAATAGCTCGCTGAATCTCAGTGTATGCAGCGGACGATTAATGACAATTCCCATCGCCCCCTTTTCATCATGACCACAGACATAAATCACGGCTTGAACGAATCTGAGGTCCGTAATATAAGGCATGGCAACGAGAAGTTTGCCCGTAAGGTAATTGTCTTGCATATCGTCAGGATAGAGCATCTTTTTTATTCCCTTGCTGAGCTATACCTTTAGAATACAGATAAACTATTACTAGAGATTTAATAAGACGAAAAACTTTTATGGCAAAAAACAAAAAAGCCTACCTCACTGCTAAGAGCGAGGTAGGAAGTTAGCTCCCCAATTAGGGATTATAGTTAACTAATTGAGTTGGTTAGGATTCGTTGTATTTTGGTTTTGGAGCTGCTGGAGCTACATAATCTGGACCGCACCCACCCATTTTCAGAAGCTGTGAAGTCGGCGTACCAGCAACAGCACCAGCTATCAATCCAGGATTAGCTTTGGCTTTGGCGCATGCAAGGTCTGCACATATTTGCTTATGAGCTGGATTACAGTTAACCGCTGCGTCCTTTATTTGTTCAAGATTCTTTTCACAATCAGTGGTCCAGTTAGACTCTAATACACATGTAGCACTAGCACTTCCGGCTAAACAAGCTACCGCAGCTAAACTCAATATTAATTTTTTCATCTCTTACTCCTCTTTCTTCCTAATAAAACCTAAAGTTCTCTCTTACACCTTTAAGAATAATTCTCGCACCTTAATAAATGATTAAAATCGTGAAAAGTTTTGCAAACAAAAAAACCTACCTTATCTCTAAAGCAGGCTTTTTTAGTCGGTAATAGTAAAGTTGATTATTTTGCAGCAGGAACAGGAGCAGCGGCAGGAGCAGCAGCGCCACATGCTATATTTTTATAATAATCAGTTAGCTTAGCAGCATAATCCGGTTTACCTTTGATCGCAGCACATATTGCAGCAAAGCATTTCGTTGCATCCGCTCGGTGATCCTTACATTTCTCCATATGACCAATATCAGATGTAATAGTTGCAACACCAATTCCACAAGATGCAGATGCGATAGCGCGGCATGCGAGTCCTGTACCAAAGCCACCAAACACACTCTGAGCTTTGGTGGTCTGCTCTTGTTGCTTCTGCGCTAGCGCCTGTGCATATCCGGCACTCAAGTCATTTGCAGTACTGGCAGCTCCTGCAACTGTTGGTGCTGCGGGTGCAGATGTTGCAGCATGTGCTGATGCACATAGCTGAATAGCCACAGCTGCTAGGATCGTATAAGATAATTTACGCATAGTATTTTCCTCTCAAAATAAAGATCTTTCCACTTCTTTGAGAATAAGGGGGATTTTCTTAAAAAGAGGTTAATGGGCTGATTTTTAGGTCCTAGGTGTAAATCCTAATACTGTTCATTTAGATAAAATTATTATAACTACCCAGTCGCGAGGATCAAAGATTCCTGGATTGTACGCCAAGAGCTCGCAATGACGGAAGTGGCGTCATTACTAGCTCTCCGCCGTCATTGCGAGGAGTTTACGACGAAGCAATCCAGGCTCTTTCACTTCGCAACAACAGACCTAGACAGTTACAAATTATTCTAAATGAACAGTATTGGGACTTGACCCGAGGATCTAACTTACTTGAATCCTGTCTACTGCTCAGATAGCCCGCATGATGAGAGAGGCATTGGTACCACCAAAGCCAAAGGAATTTGACATAACCACGCGAACTGCACGCTCTTTAGCCTTATGGGGCACCAAATCAAATCCTTCTGATTCTGGATCAGGGGAATGCAGGTTCAGCGTCGGCGGCACAATCTGATCACGAATCGCTAAAAGCGTAAAGATCGCCTCAACGCTACCGCCAGCCCCTAATAAGTGACCAATCGCTGACTTGGTTGAGGACATCGACAGCTTTTTAATATGATCACCAAACAAACGCCGCGTCGCCCTTAGCTCAACGAGATCACCCAGCGGCGTAGAAGTCCCATGAGCATTGATGTAATCCACCTCCTCAGGGTTAATCTCGGCCCGCTTTAGCGCATTACGCATTGCGCGGTAAGCCCCATCGCCATCTTCAGCCGGTGCTGTCACATGATAAGCATCACCGGATAAACCATAGCCGATAATCTCACCATAGATTTTAGCACCACGCTTCATAGCATGCTCGTATTCCTCAAGAACCACGATGCCAGCACCCTCACCCATCACAAAACCATCGCGATCCTTGTCCCATGGACGAGAAGCCTGCGTAGGCACCTCATTATATTGCGTTGACAAAGCCCGCGCCGCCGCAAACCCAGCCAAACCTATGCGACAAACCGCCGCCTCCGCACCACCCGCCACCATAACATCCGCATCGCCCCATTGAATGAGCCGCGCCGCATCACCAATAGCATGCGCACCCGTCGCACAAGCCGTGACAACCGAATGATTCGGCCCCTTATAACCATGAGAGATAGCAATGTGACCAGAAGCAAGATTAATGAGAGAAGCCGGAATAAAGAAAGGGCTGACACGACGTGGTCCGCTATTATGTAGTATCACGCTTGTATCATGGATTCTTGGCAAGCCGCCAATCCCTGAGCCAACCATAACACCGCTAGCTTCACGCTCCTCATCATTTTTTGGAACCCACCCCGAATCAGCGATAGCCTGATGTGCTGCCGCCAGGGCATACACAATGAAGCGATCCATGCGACCCTGTTCTTTCAGGGAAACATAATCTTCGGGATTAAAATCCCCAGGCTTAAAATCTTCTGGTGAACCCGTTCCCACAGGAACAATACCAGCAACTTTTGCAGGAATATCCGAAACATCAAAATGGGTGATAGCCCGAATCCCCGATTCCCCATTCAGAAGTTTTTTCCACGTCAGCTCAGCCCCGTTAGCGAGAGGGGTTGTCAGACCAATTCCTGTAATAACAACACGCCGCATTGGTAATTAAAACTCAGGCAGCTTTAACGTGTTCTTCAATGAAAATAACCGCCGCAGCTACAGTTGTTATTTTCTCTGCAACATCCTGATGGATCTCGCAGCCGAATTCTTCTTCTAACCCCATGACAACTTCGACTTGATCAAGGCTATCTGCGCCCAGATCGTCAACGAAACTCGCGGTTTCAATAACCTTTGTCTCGTCAATCTTTAATTGCTTGGCGATAACCTTTTTAACACGTTCTGAAATATTACTCATTTCTTTCCTCGACCTTGTTGAGAATCAACCTAGACTTACCGCGTATAAAACAAAAATACAAGCACTTTATTAGATCATAATCATACCGCCATTAATATGTAAGGTTTGTCCGGTTATGTAAGCCGCCTCTTGACTGGATAAGAATACTGCTGCTGAGGCAATCTCTTCCGGTGTTCCCATTCTCCC
>JBAWWF010000125.1:0-4105 GCA_037146895.1 Alphaproteobacteria bacterium
TCGGCCCTCCTCAGGGCAAGAGGGGGGAAGAGAGATTCCGTTCGTCCTGCGGAGACGTGGAACACGCAGTCTCGAATGGCTGAACCCTGGTTTTTGAATCCTGTGTGGGAGGATAGCGATCTGCTCGTTATCAACAAGCCAGCCGGACTTGCCGTCCAAGGCGGCACTAAAACTAACATCCATGTTGACGGCCTATTACAAGCCTATGGTGCTGCACAAGGGCAACGCTATTACCTGGTGCACCGTCTTGATCGCGACACGAGCGGCATCTTGGTGGTCGCTAAAAACCATGCTACGGCCCAGCACCTCGCCACGCAATTTCGTCTTCATACCGTGAAAAAACTTTACCTGGCTATTGTTCTCGGGGTCTGGAAGCAACAACAGGGTGCTATTAATGCTCCCCTCATAAAAATCGGTGTTCACGAAAAAATGGTTGTCGACCAAGAAAAAGGAAAGTCCGCGCAGACCGATTTTCGCCTCGTCAAGCGTTTAACACAAGCTCTTAATCTGGTTGCCCTCACACCACAAACTGGAAGAACGCACCAGTTGCGCGTACATATGAGCTATATTGGGCATCCAATTATTGGGGACGGTAAGTATGGGGGAGCCCCTGCGTTGAAACAAACGACTCAGCTGCATCTGCATGCTTATCGCCTGACCATAATGGATAGGCAAGATACTGCTTTAACCTTCACTGCGCCGTGGCCTCCGCATTTCGTGCAAACAATAGCAGCAACGGGGGCCGACCCAGATAAGATACTTGGAAACTTATAATATTACATAAACGAAAAAGAAATTAAAGACTTGTTTATATCTACGTAGTTTATTAGCGTTGATCAGGTAATTGAATTTTTATTTTTAATATAAAAAGCATCACGTAGCAAAGAGTGAGAACTTAGGTCTTGAGAAAAGCATCATGCACACGCGTTTTTTAACCATAATAGACTATTACCGTTTATATATAAGTATATGGGAACTTTTTAATGGCTCTTGGGGCAGCAATGAAAAAGACTGAGCACCACATAGGATCAGATTCTATGAAAGCTTCAACCCCTGTTTGTGGGAAGATCCCGATAACAATTTGGATTCTCGGATTTATGATGTTGTTTGCTAACACATCGTACACCATGGTTTTTGGACTCTCCGCAGTCTATCTGCGCAATGTTATGGGCGTAAGTTCCGGCTGGATTGGTTTATTAGACGGTGTTGCCGAGGGAATCTCATTTGCGATGAAACTTCTCTCGGGAGTTGTCAGCGACTATTTCCGCCGCCGTAAAATCATCATGGTTATTGGCTATATCATGATGGTCGTGAGCCGCCCTATTATCGCTATTGCTCCTGGATTTGGTGCCATATTTACAGCACGCTTCATCGAACGCATCGGCAATGGCATTCAAGGAACGCCACGAGATGCCCTAGTTAGCGATATAGCCCCTCCCCACAAAAAAGGGGAATCGTTCGGTTTGATGCGCAGCATCGGGATTGCCGGTTCTTTTATGGGGTGCATCCTCGGGTTATTTTTGATGAAATGGACAGTCAATAACTACCAACTCATTTTTTGGCTAGCTAGCATACCTATCGTTATTGCCGCACTCCTACTCATTTTTGCAGTGCGTGAACCCCAACAAAATCTGAACCCCAGGGACCACAAACCCCGCCATCCCATCCATTTTTCCGATATTCCGCGCTTGGGAAATCGTTACTGGCTATTAATGATGGTTGTCGCAATATTTATGCTCGCACGTGTCAGCGAAACCTTCTTGGTCCTTCATGCCAATCAGACCTTCAGCCTAGCAGAGGCTTATGCACCTCTTATAATGATTTTATATAACGTAACCTACTGCCTTTCTGCTTACCCAATCGGCAAGCTGTCGGATAAAATAAGTCGTTATACTTTATTGTGCATAGCATGCGGTGTCTTAGTTCTGGCAAGCTTAATCCTGTGGACATCAGCCTCATTAACCAGCATCTTTATCGGTGTCTTGATATGGGGGGTCCAGATGGGTATGTCCCAGAGTATCTTTATGGCCTTGATTGCCGATATGGCCCCCAAGGACCTACGTGGTACCGCCTTTGGCTTCTTTTACCTAGTTAGCTCCATATCTGCTATCATCTCTGGCATTGGTGCTAAAACAATCGTCGATAATTTAGGTGAGGCCGCCCTATTCTTATTTTGTTCAATAATTTCTGCGGCTGCCCTGACCCTCGTTTTCATCATCAGACCCGCCCAAGAAAGCACCGGACGCAATCCTCTGCCAGACAATGGTTGAATAGTTACGATAAAATTTGCAAAAAATGTTTACTCCCACCTTGACAAGTCAGCCTGAACTGATCTAAGGATATGTTCACGAAAGAATAATCTATCGTGTGTTTCTTGTGCAGAAAGGTGCTTAGTTAATGTTTTTAATTTCTTTGCTTTTTTTCTGCTTAGCAATTTTTCCAGCCAAGGCCGGTTTTGCAACAGCAGACACAAGCTTTGAGGTGCAAAAGTTACCTGATAACGTACTTCGTTTTATTGCTCGAGAGAAGGGCGTGAAGGTTTTTGATCATTATGCAGAGCCCACAGGCCCACGAGTGGTGTCTAATGAGCTTTGTTCATGGCAACGCACAAATGCGGGCATCCTTTGGGATTACAAGGGGCTGGACTCCTCTCATCTAACCTTTTTGGTTGGCCATAACGGCGATATTAGTTTTTCTCACGGATTGAAGCAGACGAACTATACGGCAAAAAAAAGTTGGGGCTTTAAAACGGCAGGTATCTTAATAAACAAACAAGGTGCAGCCTTTTATAGGCTATCTACGCACGCAAAACAATTCCACAACCTCGGTGTGCTCAAGTGTTTAACTGCTGATTTTCACCATAATTACTATTTTAACAAAGGTATTATGCACTTTGGGGATCCCAGCCCTGTGGCCGATGAAGCATCTTATGCAGAATACTTGCAGGCCATTGACAAAGCTGCTGTGCCGCATTATCAACCATATATCATTGATGATTACGGGCTTATTATTGCAGAAGCGGGCCTAAAAATCACCGGCCTCACCCATCGCATCTATGGCACAGTGGATACGCAAGAGCTCATTTTAGACAATGCGTCTTTGGATGTTAAAAAAGATCTGTATGTGCGCGAGTCTATTAAAGGCTCGAGCCCACGCATTGCTATCACAGGTCACATAAACGTCGGGTATATAAATTCAAATCTTCATATCACAGACTTGGTTAATGATGGTCAAATTTACTGTAACTTGCCCTCGGTGATTTATGCCCATGGGATCTTAGACAACAATGGCTGGATCGTCGGCGGTAGCGCCCTAACTATTCACTCGCAGAAACCTCCTAAATTTTTAGGAAAAGTTCTGAGCAATGGCGACCTCCAGGCTATAGTTGACGAGGTTTTGGCAGCAGCAGCCAAAGGTGAATTATTTGCCTCAAAAAATGGAAAAACCACTATCGACGTGCTAACTATTTGGCGTCATAGGTACATCCTAAAGTGGTATTGGGTTTATCCGGATGGACGCTGGGTCTATGACCGTACGGAAGGCCCTTTTTTTACTGGAGAAACCACGGAAGAAAGGACAACACATACCATTGATTCCAGTGGGATTCCAGCGGAGTTGCAGGATTTTCCAAAAAAATATGTGGACAATAGGCTGATTGCGCAAACAGCGCGAGACAAGCTCAAAGATCATTTGCGTGGTCTACCGAAAGCCCAAAAAGCAGCTATTCTCAGCATAATATCCGATGCCTTGCGGGATGCAGGCCTTGATGCGAGTGATATACAAGATATTCTTAACGATCATGAGGTTGCTGCGGCTATCTCTGGCATTGCGGACTATGAAAGCCTTACGCCAGAAGTCAGATCCCGACTAGAGACCCGCGACCATAATCGCAGCCGCTGCATTGTCGATGTTATGGCTCGGGCACAACAGGCAGGCATGCGGGCTATGGATTGGATCCGCGCTAATCCCGCAGAATTCCTTAACAGACTATGCGACCTTGATAATGTAACCGCCGCCACCACTCGCCATCCTTACGCCGTAGCTGCCGCAGGCTTTTGTGGAGCCGGTCGCATGGGTGCCAAAGCTGTGCGTGGCCTTAATCGTG
>JBAWWF010000126.1:0-4101 GCA_037146895.1 Alphaproteobacteria bacterium
TACTTTAGGTTGCCCTGCCAATGATGGCGAACCCACCATTGTTGAATTGCCATCTGATCCATGGCAAGCAGCACAAACAGCCAACTTAGCGCTCATATCCTGCGCATAAGAAAGCGGCGCAACTATCGAGCAATAAACCCCCAAGAGTAACGCCGCTATTTTTACCAATTTCATTAAAACCAATGCTTTATATCCCCATACTTATTTCTTATAGCTAATTCTATAACCCGTGCCTAACTGCTCATCGGTCAGCAACATAGATCCATCAGGTAGTTGCATAAAGAATGTAGGGCGCCCCCAGAATGACTGATCTGCAGGATCCATAAAGCCGGTTATGAAAGGAGTGATCTTGGCATTTTTACCATTCGCATCTGCTTTCACAGTAACAACGTCATAGCCTGACTTGATATTGCGATTCCATGAACCTTTACGTGCAATAAAAGCCACGTTTTTATATTCAGCTGGGAACATCTTGCCGGTATAGAACGTGATGCCCATTGCTGCAGCATGAGGGCCCAATAAAGCAATCGGTTTGGTCACGCCCTCACAAGCATTTGGCTTAGTGATCTTGTCATCAGGCAGATTGCCTTCATGACAATAAGGGAAACCAAAGTTTTCACCTTTTTTGGTGAGGATATTCAGGGTGTCATTAGGCTTGTCATCACCCATCCAGTCACGCCCATGGTTTGTAAACCAGATTTGCTTAGTCACTGGATGCCAGTCAAAGCCTAGTGTATTTCGAATACCGGTTGCTAAGACTTCCATTCCTGAGCCATCTGGATTGTAGCGACGAAGCTGAGCATATTCAGGAGTTGGAAGTTCACAAATATTGCAAGGCGCTCCGAAGGGTACATACAACTTACCATCGGGGCCAAAGGCAAGAAACTTCCAGTTATGGTGTTGCTCTGGTGGCAGATTGAACTTGGAGGTCATATCCACGGGTGCCACATTGGGATTTTTGCTAATGCCGTCGTAGCGCAAGACTTTATCTATCGCCATGACATAAAGCGAACCATTTTTATAAGCAACGCCAGCAGGTTGAACTAATTTATCCACCACTACACGGCTAGTGCGCTCTTTACCGTTATCACTCACTTCGTAAACACGACCAATGGCACGGGTACCGATGTAAATCTTACCGTTATCACCCATGGCCATTTCACGCGCGCCCGGCATGCCGGTTGCATAGACTTCAATCTTGAAGCCAGGGGGTAATTTCAGAGTATTGAGCGGAATTTCATTAGCTGGAGTGACAGTCATCTTGCCTGGTATCGGGGCTAACTTTGAGCTTGACATGTCTGCGCCCATACCTTGTTTCCAAGCAGGTGCTGGTGCTGGTTTAGGCGCCTCTGCAACCGCAGTAGTTGTAGAGCAACCTTGCAAACCTATTAGTGAGCATGCTAGTAATGCAGTGGCCAATGGGATGAGCTTATTCATCACCGGCTGATTAATGACTTTCATATCAATTTCTCCCGTATTTCTTAGTATTTATTTTGACTGCAATGGCTATTTAATCACTCTTTTGCCCAAGGAACCACACCATTTACCTAGGGTAATGCCCTATATTGTGCGCTACTAGAAAGTCAGGCGTGCGCCCACAGTGAATGCCTCAGGCATACCTGCCTGATAAGCCGTTGCCTGCGAAGCGATATTAAAGGTGACATATTGTCCATTCAATAAGTTCACGACAGAGGCAAATACTGCAGCTTGGGGCGTCACCTGATAGCTAGCCCTTAAGCCAATAACTGCATAAGCAGGTACGGGCAAGGTGCCAGTTGCCATCCAGGAGTTGCCCACATAACGCACTGTGCTTGTCAGGCTTGCCTCTGGTACCGGGTAATAAGTAATTGCAGCATTTGCCATATTCATCGGTACACCGCCAACTTGAGTGTCAATCGGGTCAGTCGTTGCAGTCCAGGTCAGTACAGTACGAGTATAGGAATAACCACCGTCTACGGCCCACTGAGCATTGACATCATGGTGATATTGCAACTCAATACCACGGCTTAACAGATTTTGTTGATTAGTGTAGTAGCTGACATTGGTGTAACCAGGAGTTGAGCTCGTTGCAGAACAACCCGATAACCCAGACGCACTACAAAGACTATTTGCACTAGCCCAATTTGCAGTGGTGATTTTGTAGCTAGCAATTGCATTCTGAATATAGTTATTAAAAGCAGTGAACTGCGCAAAACCACTCTTCCAACGGTAGTCTGTTCCCACCTCATAACCCGTCATAGTTTCTGGCGTTAAATTGGGATTCGCCAAGGAGTAGCCACTCACAGAATTACCGTAACTACGCAAAGTGTTATTCATACTAGGCGCATGAAAAGCCTGATAAGCGGCGCTGCGTAAATCCCAATTTTTATTTGCTTTATATAACAAGCCTAAAGTTGGGCTTAACTGAGTCTTACTCTGACTTGGAATACCTTGATAGACAGGGTTTGATCCATTGCTACCAGCGTTATAAGAAGTGGGAGTTTGGCTATTCCAGACATCTACCCGAGCACCTAGAGTAGCTTCTACTGGAATTGTGCTTGCGCTGGATTTAATTTGCCCTAGAAGACCATAAAAATCCTGTTGACCTTGCGCATAACTAACGGAGCTCACAGCACCCGCAGTACTCAGATTATTAGTTTTATTAGATGCGGAGATATTTCTAGCATCGACGCCAATAATATATTGATCAATACCGGCGACTTTTAAATCATGTGTGTATTGAGCCGATGCACCAACCGTTGAATAAGGATCGGTGTAATTAGCATTAACATAAGGTTTATAGGGCGCTGCAGTCAAATTATTGGCAGTCTGCTTATAAAAGTTGGTGTTTTGGTAATAGACATTCACTTGAACTTTTTTATTCACGTCTAAATTGGTAGTAGACCCCCCTGCCACATCAGCTGTCTGAATTAAATTGGGAGCAATGGCATAGTTATTACTGAGGTCTGCCATCGTGCTGTAACCCAAGCGAAAGAATGCATTGGTATCTTGGGTTGGCTTGAAATAATTTTGGAGCCGGATATTAGAATTCTTGACTGCATCGGTACCCATGCCATTTTTGATATTGCTAGGCGATGCTGGAGAAATGGTCGCGTAATTCTGAAAGCCTTCACTTGCGAAGTAATCTGCAGAAAAACGCATTTGCATTGCGTCAGAAACGATGAGATCTTTTGAAGCAGCTACATTACCAGTGGCAAAAGATCCAATACTGACAGATGCTTCTTGCGAGCTATTTTTAGGTGTCTTAGTGTTGATATTAATAACACCACCCATCCCATAATTACCATACAAGCTCGAAACGCCACCCCGCACAAACTCTACTGACTCAATGGAAGACATCGGAACCAAATTCCATTGCACGGTTCCATAGAAAGCATCATTAGCTGGCAAGCCATCGAGCAATACGAGGGTGCGGCCATATCCTAAGCCGCGCACGTTAATACTTTGACCTGTAGGATCTTTTTGGTAATACGGCACATCATTTAAAAAGACGCCAGGTACATTTTTGAGGACTTGATCAATCGTTTGGTCAGGCGAGGTCTCTAATACTTCTTTAGTCAGAATGGTCGTATTAAGCGACATTTGATCTAGAGTCGTGCCTGAGCGGGTGGCATTAACCACCATATCGCCGAGCTTTTGATCGTAGTTTGGCGGTGGCGCAATTTGCGCCCAAGTCATTACTGCTTGAGATACAAGACAGAGCGCAATAGCATGCCGACTAAAAATCAATGTTTGATTCATACATTCAATCTAAGCGCACTACTTCGATTTCTTTTTACCCATTAAAGAAGCGAGCATTGGATTTGCCTCTGCTAGCTCTTTTTTAGTTTTCGCACTTGCTTCAGCAGCTCCAAGCTTAGGAGTCTTAGCAGCGTTCTTCATACGCTGAGCTGTCGTTAGGGCTAAATTCTTATACAGGTCGGTTTTTTTCATTGTCATACGAAATACTTTCTGCGCTGATTATCTTTATGGCTTGATTACTTCAACTGACTATCAACAGAGTCGATAAATTCGCGTACAGTGCGATTAAATACTTCAGGCTGCTCAATATTAGATAAGTGCGCTGCATCTTCGAGTACCACCATCTTAGAGCCTTCAATG
>JBAWWF010000127.1:0-4055 GCA_037146895.1 Alphaproteobacteria bacterium
ATTACTAGCTCTCCGCCGTCATTGCGAGGAGTTTACGACGAAGCAATCCAGGCTCCTTCACTTCGCAACGACAGACCTAGGCAGTTACAAATTATTCTAATTTGTGTCAAGCCCGAGGATCTCGCATTAGGTCTTACTTTTAATAGCACCCGTCGATGTAAGCAATTCATTAATCAATTTCCCTTAAGCTAATATTACGATAAACGCTCAGAGGGTCACTGTTTTCATGAAGCTGTCTTTAATGCTCTCTGTCAAAGAAACGGACAGGTAAATGGGTCTTTCCGAGTTTTGTATTCGCAGACCTGTGTTCACTTGTCTTTTGATGCTCATCATGACTCTTGGCGGCATCGCGGGCTATCGAGCACTAGCGGTTAGCGCGCTTCCGGCGATTGACTTTCCGACCATTCAAGTCACTGCAACCCTTCCCGGCGCAAGCCCAGAGACCATGGCAGCAACCATTGCCACACCTTTGGAAAACCAATTCTCCACCATTGCCGGCATTTCAGCTATGACATCCACCAGTTATCTGGGGATAACGCAAATCACATTGCAATTTGATCTGAATCGCAAGATTGATTGGGCAGCCCTTGATGTCCAAAGTGCTATCTCAGCAACGCTGGGTAAATTGCCGCCGCAGATGCCGTCGCCTCCTATATTTAAGAAAACAAATCCCGCCGATCAACCTGTTTTGTTTATTGCTACTTACTCAGACACTTTACCTATTTATGAAGTCAACGACTATGCAGCAACCATGATGGCACAGCAGATTTCAACACTTCCAGGCGTTGCTCAAGTCCTTATTTATGGCGAACAAAGATACAGTGTACGGATTCAAGCCAAACCGGAAGAGCTAACGACCCGCGGCATCAGCCTAACCGACATCGACAAGGCCGTTGCTGCGGCTTCCTCGATTACTCCTGCTGGAATAATTAGTGGTCAACAACAGTTGCTCAATTTGGATGTTGGCGAACAGCCTACCAACGCCAAGACGTATCGACCATTAATTATCACTTGGCGCAATGGTGCACCTGTGCGTCTCCAGGATGTTGCTATTGTTAGTGATTCTGTGGAAGACACGCGATCCTTCGGTGCCTATAATGGCAAGCAATCGATTATCCTGGCAATCCAACGCCAGCCTGATGCTAATACAATTGAAGTCGTCGATAGCGTTCGGAAGCTGTTGCCAGTTTTTCGCGACCAAATCCCGCCTTCTGTCCAACTAACACCGCTATTTGATCGGTCAGTATCCATACGGAACTCTGTACATGAGGTCGAATTCACCCTAAAGCTAACGATATTTCTGGTAATCTTAGTTATTTTTCTGTTTCTTAGAAAAGCCTCAGCAACATTAATTCCAGCAATAGCCGTCCCTCTATCAATTATTACAACGTACGGAGTTATGGCACTTTTCGGTTTTAGTATTAATAATATTTCGCTGCTTGCCTTAACTTTGTGTGTTGGCTTCGTTGTCGACGATGCCATTGTTATGCTTGAAAACATAGTCCGCTATATTGAAAAAGGTATGCCGCCCTTCGAGGCAGCCCTAAAGGGCGCGAAAGAAATTAGCTTCACGATCATATCGATTACCGCATCTTTCATTGCAGTCTTTATCCCTATCCTGTTTATGGGCGGCCTAGTTGGACGCCTCTTCCGCGAGTTCGCCGTTACCCTTAGCGTAGCCATTGTTGTATCCGGCTTTATTTCCTTAACTCTAACGCCAATGCTGTGCAGCCGCTTTTTGCACCAGAAAACCCACGAACACAAAGAAAATGCCTTTTCTAAGTTCCTCGAAGACTGCTTTCAGAGATCTTTTAAAGCATATGATCGAACATTGAAGATCGTATTACGACACCAATTCAAAACATTGATGGTAACGCTTGCAACGCTTGTATTGACCATAGCTGCCTATATTCTAATCCCGAAAGGGTTTTTCCCTATAGAAGACACAGGCTTTATTCTTGCGCAAACTGAAGCCGCCCAAGATATCTCCTTTGATGCCATGGTTGAAAAACAGAAACAAGTTGCCGAAATTATTAGTGCTGATCCACGAGTCGAAAGCTATTTTTCAGGCATTGGAAGTTCGCGTGGTCCATTAAATTCCGGACGCATATTTTTTGGCCTGGTGCCGCTTAGCCAACGATCATCCGTTCTGGATATTATCCAGGAATTACGTAGCAAACTATCTCAAATTCAGGGTATTAAAGTTTACTTGCAACCCATACAAAATATTAACGTAGGCGGTCATTTAACCAAGGGCCTCTACCAATATACAATACGCTCCAGCGATCTGAAGCAGCTTTATCACTGGGGCGAGGTTCTCGAGGAAGGTATTGGCAAGATCCCTGGCTTGCAAGATGTTTCAAGCAACCTTCAGCTCAAAAGCTTGAAGGCCATCGTTAATGTTGATCAGGATAAGGCGGCTAGCCTCGGCGTGACCTTTGCTGCGGTGCGCCAGGCTCTTTATGAAGCATTTGGTAGCTCACAAGTCGCAACTCTTTATACACAGACGAATCAATACAAGGTTATTCTAGAACTTGATCCTAAGGATCAAAAAAACATCGATGACATTAAAGACATCTACGTTCTCAGCAGCAACGGCAACTTGGTAGCATTGGATACGATAGCGCAGGTCTTAAGGACTGCGGCACCACTTTCCGTTAATCACCAAGGGCAGCTACCTGCGGTAACCATTTCCTTTAACCTCGCCCCTGGTATAGCTTTGGGGACCGCGGTTACGGCCGTTCACCAGCTGGAGGAGAAACTAGGCATTCCAGGAACGTTATCGACGAGCTTCCAAGGAACAGCAAAGGTCTTTGCGGATTCCCTAGAAGGACAGACAGCACTGCTGTTGCTTTCATTGCTGGTTATCTATGCAATTCTCGGCATGTTGTACGAGAGCTTTGTCCATCCCATAACGATTCTTTCTGGTTTGCCATCAGCGGGGTTGGGGGCGATTCTGACGCTGGTTCTTTTCCGACAAGATCTGAATGTCATTGGAATTATCGGGGTTATCTTGCTTATTGGTATAGTTAAGAAAAACGCTATTATGATGGTGGATTTTGCCATTTCGGCACGTCGTGATGGGAAACCACCCGAAGAAGCGATCTATACGGCCTGCTGCATACGCTTTCGGCCGATTATGATGACCACCATGGCGGCGATTTTTGGGGCGATTCCCATTGCTATTGGCACAGGCGTAGGTGGTGAAATTCGCCGCCCCCTAGGCTTAGCAATTGTCGGAGGCTTGCTGATTTCACAATTACTAACGCTGTATATCACCCCTGTAATTTATCTGTACCTTGATCAACTACCAGAGCGTCTGCGACGTCTGTGGAGTTTTAGTGCTAAAGCAAAAAATTAGTCACCTTATATTTTTAATAAAAAATACCCATCTTCTGCCACAGACGCAGCAGCTTTTGAGCGAGGTTGTTCAATGATCTGCAGCAAATTGTTAACAGCTATAGGTGGCTCCTCTAGTAGAGGCGACGGCTGATGAAACACTAATACAGGCTCGTATCTAACCATCTCACGTACTTTCTTACCCACAGCACCTTTAAGCTTTATAAGTAACTTTACTAGAGCCCTATCGGTAACATCTAATGTATTAACTGCTATCAAAGCTCGAGGCTCGCTCATTTTTTTCAACAATAGCAAAGCCCCATCTATAGATAGTTCACTATCTCCAATTTTGTTGCTGAAACGCCACTCGACAAGGCAACCATTGGCTTCATCTCGTATTTCAGGTGTAACACTATGGTTGGATATAACCTGAGTTAACAGCAGAAAGGCCTCCATACGAGAGAGCGACTCTTCTAAAACAGAGCGATAATCACACAATTTTGCTAACTCAAGCTTCGCTCTTAGCCTACCTAGAGGCAAAGTGTCTACATCGTCAACTATATCCCGATACATTCTAGCTAGTTCCGGTCCAGTAATACGATTTACATTAGTCCCAATACTACCACTGCGTGGAGACAGCAGCAAAGCTCGCTGCAATTTCACAGCAATTCCCGAGAGCTGATTTGATAAATTTTGAGCAAAAAAGAGGCATCACC
>JBAWWF010000128.1:0-4028 GCA_037146895.1 Alphaproteobacteria bacterium
ATTTATCATAACACCATGACAATTACTCGTTATTTCTTAGGTTCGGGAATTGCTGTGCTATTGACATGTTTATTTGCTTCCAAGTCAAACATTTATCTTGGGGATAGTATCAAAAAATGATACTATCAAATATGTCAAAGAAACATGATCGTACATTAATGGCTATTTTTTCAGATCCTGTTCAATCTGGAATATTATGGCGCGATATTGAAACGATGCTGAAATCTATTGGGGCGGAGATTAGCGAGAGAAGAGGATCGCGTGTTTGCATTTCTTTAAATGGTATTGATGCTGTCTTTCATCGCCCCCACCCACGCAAGGAGACAGACAAAGGAGCTATAAACTCAATGAGACGATTTTTGAAAGAGGCAGGAGTTGGACCATGATGGAATATAAAAACTATGTCGGCCAAGTGAGTTTCGATGATGAAGCTGATATTTTTCATGGCGAAGTGGTTAATACACGTGATGTGATCACTTTTCAAGGTAGGTCCGTAGAAGAAATCCGCAAGGCTTTTCGCGAGTCCATCGATGAGTACCTTGAGTGGTGTAAGGAACGTGACAAGGTGCCGGATAAACCATTTTCAGGAAAGCTTGTTGTCCGAATTCCTCCTGCTCTTCATCGCTCTATTTTTCTTTCAGCGAAGCACGAAGGAAAAAGTCTTAACAAATGGATTGAAGATCATTTGGCAGATTCCTGCTCTCTGTCCTCTGAAGAGTAATTAACACACCATCATTAAGATGATTTCCGTATGTACGCTACGGGGTTTGCGGTGCTGCCTCTTTATTGTGAGAGCCATCGCAATAAGGTGGTGTTTGTGTCTGTTTGCAGTTGCACAACAACACAGTTTGCGTTTGCTCTGCTTCAATGCACATTGATTTCTGTCCGGTTCCTTTATGTGAGCCGTCGCAAAAAGGTTGATTTGCGCTCAGTCCACAAGTACACCAAAAATATTTTTGTCCAGATTCAAAATTAACATATGTCGGCTGCATCTATGGTTTGTCCTTTTAGCTAAAACTAAAAATAACTTATCAAAACATATGAAAATATGCTTGTCTTATTTTTTCCAACATCTAACAGTCACAGTCATATAGAAATTAGGGTAATGTGTTATGTTGCTGACAGCGGCTATGATTTTCTTTATAAAGAAAGAAACTACTATAAAGAGTTGAGGGGTTATGTCTGCGTCTGTAAGAGTTGCTGTTTTTCCTGTTGCTGGATTAGGGACGCGTTTTCTGCCCGCAACGAAAGCTATTCCCAAAGAAATGCTAACGGTTATTGATCGTCCGCTGATTCAATATGCGGTTGATGAAGCACGCGAGGCTGGCATTGAGACTTTTATATTTATTACCGCACAAGGTAAAACGGCTATAGAAGATCATTTTGATACGGCATTTGCTTTAGAATCAACTCTTGCCAGTCGCAATAAACATACTGAGCTTGCACTGATCCAATCGTTGAATCTGGCACCAGGGCAGGCCGTCTTCATCCGTCAGCAAGAACCCAAAGGGCTAGGGCACGCGGTGTGGTGCGATCGTCATTTAGTTGGGACACGTCCTTTTGCTCTCATTCTTCCTGATGATTTTATTCTGGGTTCCAAGCCTTGTCTCCAGCAGATGACCGAGGCTTATCAAAAGCTAGGGGGTAACCTCGTTGCTGCGGTAGATGTATTGCCTGAGCAAGTGAGTCGTTATGGCATCCTAGGAATTGCTGAAGATAATGGCAGCCTCATAACTGTTAACAGCGTTGTTGAGAAACCAGCATCAGCGGCAGCGCCTTCGTGCACTGCGATTATTGGGCGTTATATTCTCCAGCCTGAGATTTTCCCGCTATTAGAAAAGCAAGCCGCGGGGGTCAATGGTGAGATTCAATTAACCGATGCATTTACCCCACTTTTAGTGACACAGCCGTTCCATGGTATACGGTTCGAGGGGCAGCGTTTTGATTGCGGCACACGGGAAGGTTGGCTGGAGGCTAACATCGCCGCAGCGTATGCTCATCCAGAACTGCGACCGCATTTATTGCAAGCCATTCAACGGCATGTACACTAAAATCACGTGGAATTATGGTCTAAGAAGTTCGTTATAAAGACTGCTGTAACTCGTTATTTTTTTGTCTCGGCTTTACGCCCAATAAAAGCTCTCACCTAAACCATCCGCGCGCGCGAGTTGAGCCGATTATAGCACTTAATCGGCTCAAGATTCATTGTTTTTTGAGCCGATTACGTTTGTTGCCAAATTCCCATTGACTCCCATGTTATCCCATGCTATCCCAGAAGAAGGAGAGCGCTGTTATGGCATTGTTTTTATCGACTATCGTTAATAAACTAGATAAGAAGGGACGCGTGAGTGTTCCAGCTTCTTTTCGTAGTGCACTAGAGGGAGAGGCGTTCGCAGGTGTTGCGTTATTTCGTTCATTACATTTACCCACCATTGAAGGAATGGGTTCGATGCGGTTACAGCAATTGAGTGAAAGCTTAGATGGAAACGATATTTTTGCGCAATCATCACATGACCTTGCTGACTGTGTGTTTGCTGATGCGCAGATGCTTGGTTTTGATAGCGAAGGTCGTATAGCAATTCCGCCCGCATTCTTGGCTTACGCGCGAATTAAGGAGCAACTTGCGTTCGTGGGGCGTGGTGCTACCTTCCAAATTTGGGATTTTGAAGCTTTCCAAGAACACCAGGAGAAAGCGCGTCAGCGTTTACGGGATAACCCTTTGGCGCTTAATCTTTCCATCATAAGCCAGAAAGGCGCATGATGTCTGAGAGGAGCCATACCCCCGTTATGCTACAAGAGGTGCTGACTTATTTGCACCCGCAGGACTGCGAAACTTATGTAGACGCAACCTTTGGTGGCGGCGGTTATACGCGAGCCTTCCTAGAGGCGGCCAAATGCCAGGTAATTGCCTTTGATCGCGATCCTGATGCTGTTTCCAATGCCAAAGATTTGCAAGCTCACTTTGGGGAACGCTTGAGCGTCATTGAGGCACCTTTCAGCGAAATGGCAACGCAGCTTGGCGTACGGGGCATTAATAAAGTGCAGGGAATCGTGTTTGACTTAGGGGTTTCTTCCTCGCAGATTGATCGCCCGGAGCGCGGCTTCAGCTTGCGTTTTGATGGGCCTTTGAATATGCGCATGGATGCAGATTTACATAAGGTCACGGCGCACACGGTTGTTAATCAATTCGATGAGCAGGAAATCGCCAACATCTTGTACATGTATGGTGACGAGCGTAAATCACGCCGCATTGCAAAGGCTATTGTCATGGCGCGGGGCGAACAAGAGATCGCGACTACGCTTCAGCTCGCCGATTTGGTTAAGTCAGTGATGCCAGCACTAGGGCCGGAGCACCCTGCAACCCGCACATTCCAGGCGATACGCATTTTCGTTAATGATGAGCTGGATGAGTTTTCCCTAGCACTTAAAGCTTGCGAGCAGCTCTTGACGCCTGGTGGACGTTTGGTTGTTGTGACATTTCATTCCCTAGAAGACAGCATTATTAAAGAATTTCTGAACCCCAAGGCGACTTCGCAGAATTCACGCTATCTACCATATGTGGCACCTAAGCAGTCGAGCTTTGATCGTCTAACCAAAAAACCAGTTGTACCGTCGGTTGATGAGGTGCGGCGAAATCCGCGGGCGCGTTCTGCCAAATTGCGCGCAGGCATCTTCAGGGGGGAGGCGCGCCCATGAAACGCCTCACGCTTTTGTTGAGCTGTCTAATCCTGACGGTAGGTTTTGCTTTATTTCAATTGAAATATCAAGTGCTTGCCTTGGAAAAAACGCACCGCGATGCTAAGAAATCTTGTGAGAAAACAGTGGAAGATTTGAATGTATTAAAAGCGGAGTGGGAATATTTGAATACCCCGCAGCGTTTGCAGCTTTTGTCCGCGCGCTATTTAGAGCTGCGTCCCGTTGGAAGCAAGCAAATCGTGAGTCTTAGGGACATTACCAGTGGTGAAGTTAATTATGATAGCGGTGCGCTTGATCGTCTGATCTCAGAAGTGGCTGCCGATACCAAGATC
>JBAWWF010000129.1:0-4022 GCA_037146895.1 Alphaproteobacteria bacterium
GTACTACAAATGATGGTTAATCAACCTTTGCAAGTAGCTAATCGCGCTGGACAATACGATATTTGGAGCACGGTTGCTGGCGGTGGATTGTCAGGGCAGGCTGGTGCGATTCGCCATGGTATCAGCAAGGCTCTCGTTGCCTTTGAGCCAGATTTACGTCCAGTGTTAAAACCAGGTGGATTCTTAACGCGCGATAGTCGTGTGGTTGAGCGTAAGAAGTACGGTCAAGCTAAAGCTCGTCGTCGCTTCCAGTTCTCCAAGCGTTAATTTTGTGACCCTCGGGTCAAACTCGATGCTGTTCATTTAGAATAATTCATGAATGAGCAGTTGTATTTTTGCTAGGAAAGAACCTGGATTGCTTCGTCGTAAACTCCTCGCAATGACGAAGGAAGAGCTAGTAATGACGCCACATTCGTCATTGCGAGCGAAGCGAAGCAATCCAGGAATTTTTCATCCTCACGGTGTTTGACTGGTAGTTATAATAATTTTATCTAAGCAATGACGGGAGTGTGAGCTATGACTTTTCGTTCTGAATTTTTACAAATTTTACACGACCGTGGTTTTATCCATCAGGGGACCGATATGGAGGGCTTAGATGCCCTAATGTCGCAAAAAAAACCCGTTGTAGGATATATCGGTTTTGATGCAACGGCGGATAGTCTACACGTTGGAAATCTTGTCAGTGTAATGTTGTTGCGCTGGTTGCAAAAAGCTGGGCATCAGCCGATTGCTCTGGTGGGTGGTGCCACGACACAGGTTGGTGATCCGTCGGGAAAGGATGCGGCGCGCCAGGTCCTTGAGCAAGCAGGCATCACCAATAATATCAATGGTATCAAGAAGAACTTAGAGCGTTTCCTGGATTTCGAGAATTCCGAGCGACCAGCCATCCTGCTTGATAATGCAGATTGGTTGTTGAAGCTTAACTACTTTGATTTCTTGAGTAAATTTGGGCGGCATTTCTCCATCAATCGCATGCTAACCTTCGATAGTGTAAAGTTGCGGCTGGATAGGGAGCAATCCTTAAGTTTCCTTGAATTTAATTATATGATTCTTCAGGCTTATGATTTCCACCACCTCCACCAGACGCATAATTGTCAGCTCCAGATGGGCGGATCGGACCAATGGGGTAACATCGTCAATGGTGTTGAGCTGACACGTAGGGTGCTGAATCAATCAGTATTTGGCCTGACGTCGCCGCTGATTACTCAGGCTAATGGCGAAAAAATGGGCAAGAGCGTGAATGGTGCAGTATGGCTCAGTGCTGATAAGCTGTCGCCTTATGAGTATTGGCAGTTTTGGCGTAACACGGATGATGCTGATGTTGGGCGTTACCTACGGCTCTTTACCGAGCTCCCTTTGGATGAAATCTCCGAGTTAGAAGGTTCTGATATTAATGAAGCGAAGAAGAAGCTTGCCGATGAAGCCACAACACTTGCACATGGCTCTGATTGCCTCGAAGCGATCCACGCGGCCGTCAGTGAGCTTTTTGAACATGGCAGTAGTGGAAGTCTTGATAGTTTGCCAGTTGTGACGCTTGATACACTGAGTCTGATCGAGGCCCTGGTGACGGCGACTTTGACCCCTAGCAAAACCGAAGCACGGCGGCTAATACGCGGCGGTGGAGTGCGTCTGAATGACGTGGCTGTGAGTGATGAGAACTATCAATTGCAGCCCGATGATTTTGTGCACGATGCTCGCGCTAAACTCTCTGTGGGCAAAAAACGTCATGTGTTGGTTAAATCTTGATAGAGAACCATCGCAGTATAACTGCATATAGACTATAGCATGCGATCATGATGGCGATGGATAGGGCGAGGGCGGTGCCAAAGCCTATTCCTCGGCGTAAAAGAATGGGGAATGCTACGAAAAATATCAAGGAAGGGTAAATCAACCACAGCACGTTACTTGTGAAATCAGCTACCCGCTCGGCATCGCCTGTCTCCCAATACAGCAGTATTGCAGCCAAAATCGATGCAATAGGAAGCGAGGCCAACAAGGCCGCAAAAGCAGTTGAACGCTTGGCGATCTCTGAAAGCAGATAAATCAGGAATGCTGTACAAGTTAGTTTGCCGATAACTATAAGAGCACCCATGACTATTGTTCTCCTATATTTTTATGATAAGTTTCTTTGATGAAATATAATAGTACAATACTTAAGAGAGAACAGATAGGCATTATCGAAAGCGCAATTTGGAAAGCTTGTTTGCCATAGAGCGGAAGCCCATCTGGACGGAGCTGTCCATCCCACGCAAGGTCTAATAAACCACCAAAAACTGGCTGGAGCAGAACAGAGGAACTGAACATGACCAGAGCATTAATAAATCCCATGGCTGTGCCACTGATCCGGTGCGGTGTGATCTCTTTCGCACACGCAAAGCAAAGAATCTGCCCCCCTGTCAAGAATCCTGCAACAAAGAGCAATCCAAACATCGTATTAAGGGTAATATTGGGCACAAAGATAATGATTAAAAAAACCAGTCCATTAGCGAAGCTTGTCAATCCAATAGTCAAAATACGGCGGTGGAGAAACTCTGACAAGAGCACAATGATAGGGCTACCAATTGCTACACCAAGGAAGATCATAAGGCTTCCTATTGCCGCTAGTGTGTTGTCGATGCCATAGGTTTGCATCAGAAATGGTACTGCCCATATGCTAGCGAAAACCGCAACCACTACGTAGGTTAAGCCCCCCAGCAAACCGATCATCCAAACTTGTGGATTGCGAATAAGTAATTTAAGACCCGCCAACATAGGTATTGTATCTGAAGCATTTTTAGACTTTGGTGCTTGAGAAGGATCACGAATAAGCAGCCAGGATAATACAGCAACAACAAGACCAACGCCACCAGCCATAATAAGCGATTGCCGCCAACCATAAGCATTTACTAGAACCGCTAACGGGTGCCCACCAAAGGTTGCGCCAAACGTTCCCATAATGTTCGTAAGCCCTGAGAACATAGCAAAACGTGCAGCCGGAAACCAGTCAGCTATAACCTTTAATGTGCTTAAAAAAGCGCATGCTGAACCGATGCCAATTAGATACTGCCCAACAACCGCCATGGAGTATGTTTGACTTAGCGCAAAAACTAAACTCCCAGCAGCACACAAGAATGCAGAAGCCGTCACGACCAGCCGAACCCCTAGGCGGTCAACAATAATTCCACAAGGGATCTGAATAATCGTATATGTGTGATGGTAGCAGGAAGCGAGCAAGCCAACAGCAGTCGCGCTAATCGCAAAATCCCGCATCAGTGAGTCTGTCATTACCCCAGGAGAAACGCGTAAGATCATTTCGTAAAGGTAAAAGCCGGCTACACAAAACCAGATAACCCAAGCCCGAAAGCTAGATGTATCTCCTACAGCCGACTCTGACCTAATGCTAGCATTATATTGTATCGTTGTTGAGCTATCTGACATGGCTGACCTTTGGATAGGTCTCTTTGACAAAGAGCATAATCACCCAAGCTAAGAACAAAGCAGCCGGAATAGCAGTCATCGCAGTTTGATAAACGGCGGCACTGTAGTAGCGTACACCCGTTGCTGTCATTTGCCCATCCCATACTAGATCAAGGAACAAGCCTAAGAGCGGTTGGGCTATAAATCCACTACTCATGAGCACACCATTGGTAAAGCCAATGGCTGTGCCGCTGGCATGGCTCGGGCTCTGTTCTTTAGCTACAGCAAAATAAAGAATCTGCCCACCGCAGAACAAGCCACCAATGAAAAGCAAAACAAACATACCGTTTAACGGGATTCCTGGTATGTATATAGCGATTAAGAAGAAAAGCATGGTCCCTAACGCGGCCCACGACATCACTTTGCGGCGACTTTGTAAGTAATCGGATAGCCAGGCACTTAACGGGCAGCCTAGACCCATGCCCAACAACACCATGATGCTTGCAATAGAAGCAACCTCATTATTAACGTTATAGGTTTCCATGATGTAAGGTACAGCCCATAACTCGGCAAATCCTGATAACGGAATATACATTAAGGTTCCGTAAATACCTACTAGCCAAATC